>NZ_JBQGCX010000831.1:0-3397 GCF_052038725.1 Actinosynnema sp. | reverse complement strand
TGCGGGCGGCCGAGGTGGCCACGGCGGCGCTGCTCGACGCGGGCGCGCTGCGACCGGGCCGGAACCGGACGGTGAGCCGGGTCAAGGGCGCCAGGCCGGGCAACCCGGTGGAGGCCGCCGTGCTCACCGACGCGGCCCGCTACGAGCGCCGCACCCTTCCGCTGCTGCTCACGTCCGTCGCGGACGGGGGCGCGGTGCGGGAGGTGGAGCGGCGGCTGGTCCTGGCCGGGCTGCTGATCTCGCCCGAGCGGGCGAGGAGGTGGTTGCGGATCGGTGTGCTGCCGATGCTGCTGGTCGCGCTCGTGGGGGTCGTGCGCTGGGTCAACGGGGTGCGGATCGGCGCCCCGGTCGGCTGGTTGACCCTCCAACTGCTGCTCACCGCCGTGCTGGTGCTCGTGCTGGGCACCAGGTTCCTGCCCAGGAGGACCGCGCGGGGCGTCGCGCTCGTCGCGGACGCGCGCACCAGGGGCCTGGTCGGCGGCTGGGGCGCGTTCGGGCCGACGTCGCCCGCCGTGGAGGCGGTGCTGTTCCAGGGGTTCTCGGCGCACCCGGACGCGGAGGTGCGCAGCGCGGTCCGGCCGATGGCGCGCTCGCGCAGCGGGGCGTCCGCCGGTGGTGGCGGGGGCGGGGTGGCCTACTACGGCGCGGTCGGCGGGTTCGACGGCGGCGGGGGCGGGTCGTCCGGGGACGGCGGCGGGGGCGGGGGAGGCTGCGGCGGTGGGGGTGGCGGCGGCTGCGGTGGCGGCGGGGGCTGCTGACCCCCGGTGGGCGGTGGGCGGTGGTCCTCGTCGACCACCGCCCCCGGCTGCGCGCTACTCGGTGGGCAGGGTGGGGGTGATGGCGTTGGCCAGGGCGGTCGCCGCGTCGCAGGCCTGGTCGAGCGAGGCGTGGTAGACACCCACGAAGTCGACCCTGGCGGTCTCGCTGACCTCCACCCGCACGGCGCAGGACGTCGCTCCTGCGGGCTTGCGGTCGAGGAGGGCGGCCCGACCCGCGATCGTGATGTTGCTGACCTCGCTGTCGGGACCGGGCACGGCCTTGCTGAGCCCGAGGGTCGGGAACGCGTTCATCCCCACGGTGATCCTGTTGCCGTCACCCAGGTCGTACTTGCCCACGCAGCTCTCGGGCTCCTGCTTCTTGATCTCGACCAGCGGGAACCGGCCCGCGACCCGCTCGAAGTCGGCGCACAGCTCCAGGTCAGCCAGCCCGGAACCCGCGGGGGCCGAACCTGCCGTGCTGCTGGGTGCGGCCGGGTTCGAAGTCGCCGGGGTGGCCGTCCCCGGCTCGACGGTGGAGCACGCGGACAGGGCGGACGCGAGGAGCGCGAGGGCGACAAGCCGGACGTTCTGCACGGTCTTCTTCCGTCTCACTGGGAGTTGAACTTCTCGACACGCGCGTCATCGACCGCGCTGTAGTTCTCCTTGGCCTTCTGCATTGCCTGGAGAGCTTCGCCCAAGGCGATCTTGAGTTGATCGATGGCGGGGATCAGCCCGATCGTGCCAGGCCCGCCCAAGGCGTTCTCGAGGTTGTACTCGCTCATCCTCACAGCGTCCGGGCTGGTCCCCAACTGCGTCCTCTGCTGAAGCAGTTCCGTCTGGTACTGGATGCCGTCTAGCTGTTCCAGCGCTGTCTTGATCGCGTGGATGTAGGCGTCGGCCCCGCTCTTGCTGATCGCGAACCCACCCGATTCGGCGGTCTGCTTGAGCGCGCTCATCCCCGCTGTCATGGACTGCAACGCCGCCATGTTCAACCCCTGCGGTATCACCATCCACCCCCCGTGCTCAGTTATTCCAACATTTCCCGCAGGCTACCGGAGCACTTCCCGCAACACCCCCAGGTCAGCGCACCTTCCGACCTAGTCTGGTCGCATGACCGACGCGGTGTTCGCCCTGGTGCTCGGCGTCCTGCTCCTCGGCGCGTTGGTGGTCGGGGCGCGGCTCAAGCGGGTCGCCGGGACGGCGCCGCGCCGGGCGCTGACCTTCGAGGAGGTCGGGTACCTGGCCGGGGGGCCGGTGCGGGCGGCCGAGGTGGCGCTGGCCTCGCTGGTGGCGCAGAACCGGGCGCGGGTGTCCGGTGGGCGCGCGGTGGCGGTGGGCACGCCCGAGGAGCGGGAGGAGCCGACCGCGCTGGCGGCGGAGCTGCTGGGCGCGCTCGGCGACCGGCCGCGCGGGCTGGACGGGCTGCTGCTGGGCGCGGCGTCCTCCGCCCCGGCGCGGGCCGTCGGGCGGGGGCTGGTGCGGGGCGGGCTGCTCGTGCCGCCGCGCGCCCGGTTGCGGCGGGCGGCGCTGAGCGTGGCCCCGCTGGTCGTCCCGGCGGCGCTCTCGGTGGTGTTGCTGGGCGCGGTCGGGGTGGTCGGGCTGGCGCTGACCGGCGTCGCGGCCGTGGTGCTGCTGCTGGGCGCTCCCCCGGTGCTCACCCGCGCCGGGTCGCGCGCGCTGGCCGACGCCACCGCCGGGCTCGCCCCGGTCGACGCGGCCGAGCTGGCGGCCCGGTTCGGGCTGGCCTCGGCGGTGCGCGGGTCCGTCCGGGAGGCGCCGCGCGAACCGCCGGTGGCGCGGGCGGAAACAGCCGTGTTCGACGGCGAGCGGGCGGAACCGATCGGGGAGCCCGAGACGTCCCAGGTCCGGCTGCCCTGGCGCAGGCGCCCCGTCGAGGTGGAGCCGCTGCGCTGGCAGCGGGGCAGCGGCCTGCTCGCCGCGGGCGGTTGGTTCGTCGGCGGCTGGTTGGCCGCCGAGTGGGTGGAGGACTGGGATGGCGACTTCGGCGGCGACGCGGGCTGACGGGCTCACCACCGAGCAGCTGGCCTGCCTGGCCGGTGGGCCGCGGCGGGTCGTGGAGGTGGCGGTGCTCGCGCTGGTGCGGGCGGGCGCGGTGCGGGTCGGGCGGAACGGCGTGGTCAGCGCGGTGAGCGGGGCGTCCCCGCGCACCGGGGCGCAGGCGGCGGTGCTCGCGCACCTCGGGCAGCACCTGGGCAACGTGGTGGAGAAGGCCTCGGACAGCACCGGGGCCCGCGCGGTGCGCGACGAGCTGCTGGCGCTCGGGCTGCTGCGCTCCCCCGCGTTCCAGGAGCGGGTGCGCGCGGCCCGCGCGGTGCTGGTGATTCTGGCCTGCCTGCTCGCGGCCGCGCTCGTGGTGCTGCCCGAGCACCTCGTCGCGACGCTGGCCCTGCTGGTGGCGCTGCTGCTGGTGCGGCACGGCCTCGGGTTCTGGACGGGCATGGTCAACGGCCGGGGGCGCGCGGTGCTGCGGGACGCGCCCTCGGCGATCGCCGGGCGGGTCGACTGGTCGGAGCGGGTGATCGCGCTCGTGGGCTTGCAGGGCGGGTTCCAGGGGCGGCCCGCGCACGAGTTCACCGTGGTGCCGGAGAGCGCGGTGCGCACGATGCGGCCGCCGCGCA
>NZ_JBQGCX010000830.1:0-2536 GCF_052038725.1 Actinosynnema sp. | reverse complement strand
CTTCCTCGTCGACGCCCTGTGCTTCGCGCTGTGCGCGCTGTGCGTGACCGGGGTGCGCACGCTGCCCCGCGACCCCGAGCAGACCCCGGCCGCCGCCACCCCGGAGCCGGTCTCGCTGCTGGGCCGCATCAAGGAGGGCCTGCGCTACGCCCTGTCCGACCCGCGCATCCGCACCGTCCTGGTCGTCGACGTGGCCGTGACGTTCTGCTACGCCGGTCCGTTCACCGTGGGCTTCGCCAACCTCGCCCGCACCGAGGTCCAGGGCGGCTCCACCACCCTGGGCGTGCTCAACGGCGCGCTCGCGGCGGGGGCCATGCTCGGCACCCTCGTCGGCGGGGCGAGCAGCGCCAAGCCCAGGGTCGGGCTGCTGGTGGCCGCGCTCGCCGGGTGGCTGGCGGTGGGCATGGCGGCGCTGGGGTTCGTGGAGGGCGCGGTCGAGGCGGTGGCGACGGTGTTCCTGATGGGCTTCGGCATCGGCTACCAGGGCGTGTTCGGGCTCAGCTGGATCCAGCGCAACATCAAGGGCTCGGTGCTCAGCCGGGTGATCTCGGTGGACATGGTCCTCGGCTACGCCGTCGCGCCGCTGTCGCTGGTGCTGTGCGGGGCGCTCGCGGAGCGGAACACCGCGCTGATGTTCGGCGGCACGGCGGTGATCCTGGCCGTGACCGCGCTCGGCGTGCTCGCCTCCAAGCCGGTCCGCGAGATGCGCTGACCCCGACCCCCGACCCCCGCGCCCGACCCCCGGCCCGTCCCGGTTCCGCCCGTTCCCGCCGCCCGCTCTCCCCACCACGGGGGAGCGGGCGCCGTTGTTGCCGCCGCCGCTATCACCACCCGCACCACCGCGCCCCTGACCTGCCGCGTCCCGCCCGCACGCCCGCGACCTGCCGCGTCGCCACCCGCGCGCGCCCCACCCCCTCCCGAGCGGCCCCCGTCACCCGTACGCGTGTCCACGTCCCGTGGATAAGTCGGGGATTTCGCCGTGATAGCCGCCCTGCCGATCCTCGTGGGCGGAATCAGTCTCACGCGATGTCATCCGTCGGAATCGCTTGGAGGCGAACGTGGAGCAGATCTGCGCAGTGGACAGCGCGCTGGTGCCGGTGGCCGTGGTGGCCAGGGACCCGATGCTGGAGGCCGGGGCGGCGAGCGCGTTGCGCGCCTGCCCCGAGCTGGTGGTGGTGGAGGGCGAGGCCGCGGAGTCCGCGCGGGTCGCCGTGGTGCTGGTCGACGAGGTCGACCGGGAGGTGCTGGACCTGGCCCGCGCGCGGCGCGGCGCCGTGGTGCTGGTGGTGGCCGAGGTGACGGCCGTGCAGGCGCTGCACGCCGTGCTCGCCGGGGTGCGCGGCCTGCTGCGCCGCCGGGACGCGGACGCGCGGCGGCTCACCCGCGCCGTCATGGCCGCCGCCGTCGGGGACTGCACGGTGCCCCCCGACCTGCTCGACCGGTTGCAGGGCGCGGTGGGGGAGCCCGCGGCGCCCGCGCTGGCGGGCAGCGGGCTGAGCGAGCGCGAGCGCGCGGTGCTCGCCCTGGTCGCCGAGGGGCGCGAGACCGGGGAGATCGCGAAGGAGCTGTGCTACTCGCCGCGCACCGTCACCACGGTGGTGCACGACATCACCCGCCGGTTCCGGCTGCGCAACCGCGCGCACGCGGTGGCCTACGCGCTGCGGGCGGGCCTGCTGTGAGCGGGGTGCGGGTGCACGTGACGGCGGTCGGGCCGGTGGCGCGCGACGTCCCGGCGCGGCTGCGCGAGGCGGGCATGGTGCTGGTCGACGCGCCGGGGCCGGACGTTGTCGTGGTGCTGGCGGCGAAGTCGGTGGACGAGGCCCTGGACGCCTGCCCCGAGCGGTTCCGGCCCGGCGTCGACCGGCTGCTCGTGCTCGCGGACTCGTTCGACCCGTCGGGGGTGCTGCGCGCGGTGCGCATGGGCGCCAGCGCCGTGCTGTGCCCGGTGGCCTCCCCGCTGTCCCGGCTCGTCGCCGGGGTGCACTCGGCGCTGCACGGCGACGGCGTCGTCCCTTACCAGGCGCTGGTGCGGCTGCTCGGGCGCTCCGGCGAGGGCGTGGTCCAGGTCCAGGCGCTCACCGCGAAGCAGACCGCCGTGCTCCAGCTCATGGCCGATGGCCTGGGCAATTCCGCGATAGCCGCGGCACTGGCCTGCTCGGAGCACACGGTCAAGAACGTCATCTACGAGCTGACCGCGCGGTTGCGCGCGCGCAATCGGGCGCACGCGGTGGCCCACGCGGTGCGACTTGGATTGGTATGACCAGGTCAGCGAGCTGTGAATAGCGCTATCACGGCTCGGGGCAACTCGTGATAGGCGGGAGATAAATGGCGCGATAGGGGCGGGATTAAATGCTGTCATACATTTTTCCCAACACCAGAGAGAATAAACTGGAACGGGAGAGAAGAAATGAACATCACCGCGATCGCCAAGGCCGCCGCCCTCGCCGCCACCGTCTCCGCCGCGACCCTGCTCGGCGCCCAGGACGCCCTCGCCGAGGGCACGAACCCGTGGGACAGCGCGCCCGCCGGGCCCGCG
>NZ_JBQGCX010000829.1:0-8305 GCF_052038725.1 Actinosynnema sp. | reverse complement strand
GATGCGGTCCACCAGCTCGCGGACGGTGGGCACGTCGTCGATCAGGCCCTGGGCCATGCCGGTGCTCCAGATGCCCGCCTCCAGGTCGCCGTCCTCGAAGACCTTGCGGCCCCGCGCGCCCGCGACCAGGTCGCGCACGTCCGGGAACTCGCCGCCCTGGGCCAGCACCTCGACCACCTTGCGGCTGAGCGAGTTGCTGGCCACGCGGGCGGTGTTGCGCAGGGGGCGGAAGATCAGCTCGGTGTCCAGCTCGCTGCTCGCCACGATCCGGGCCTTGACCTTCTCGTGCACCGGCGCCTCCCGGGTGCACAGGAACCGGGTGCCCATGTTCACGCCCTCCGCGCCCAGGGCGAGCGCGGCGACCAGGCCGCGGGCGTCGGTGAACCCGCCGGACGCGATCACCGGGATGCTCAGGCGCGCGGTGGCCGCCGGGATCAGCACCAGGCCGGGGACGTCGTCCTCACCGGGGTGCCCGGCGCACTCGAAGCCGTCGATGCTGATCGCGTCCACGCCGATCCGCTCGGCCTTGAGCGCGTGCCGCACGCTGGTGCACTTGTGCAGCACCTTCACGCCGTGCTCGTGGAAGCCGGGCAGGTGCGCCTCGGGGTTGAACCCGGCCGTCTCCACGATCTTCACGCCGGACTCCACGATCGCCGCCCGGTACTCGTCGTACGGGGGCGGGTCGATCGACGGCAGGATCGTCAGGTTGACGCCGAACGGCTGGTCGGTCAGCTCGCGGCAGCGCGCGATCTCTGCGGTCAGCGCCTCCGGGGTCGGCTGGGTCAGCGCGGTCAGGAAGCCCAGCGCCCCGGCCTCCGCGACGGCCGCGACCAGCTCGGCCCGGCCGACCCACTGCATCCCGCCTTGCACGATCGGGTGCCGCACGCCGAACAGCTCGGTGAACCTCGTCCGCAGCAACGCTTCCCCCTCTACAGCCCGTAGGTCTTGCCGATGATGTCGCGCTGGATCTCGCTCGTCCCACCGTACACAGTGGACACGACGGCGGACCGCAGCAGCGACTCCATGCCGTACTCGGTGGCGTAGCCGTAGCCGCCGAGCATCTGCATCCCCTCCAGCGCGAAGTGCTTGGCCAGCTCGGTGCACTTGAGCTTGGCCATGGACGCCTCGCGCGCGAACACCTCGCCGGGGTTGGCGTCGATGGTCGCGGCGACGTCGTCGAGCAGCAGCCGCGCGCACTCCAGCTCCACGGCCATGTCCGCGATCCGGTGCTTCAGCGCCTGGAACGAGCCGACCGGCCTGCCGAACTGCTCGCGCTGGCGCACGTAGGCGAGGGTGTCGTCGAACGCCCGCCTGGCGACGCCGAGCATGAGCGCGGCCAGGATCATCCGCTCCAGGTTCAGCCCGGCCATCAGCTGCGCCCAGCCCTGGCCGGGCACGCCGACGACGGCCGAGTCGGGCAGGAAGCAGTCGGTGAAGTACAGGTCGTTGACCTCGCGCCCGCCCATGGTCTCGATGCCGCTGATCCGCAGGCCCTCGGCGTCGGCGGGCACCATGAACTGGGTCAGGCCGCCGTGCTTGCCCCGGTCCTTGGCGGTCCTGGCGATGAGCAGGACGTGGTCGGCGAAGTGGGCGTTGGAGCACCAGGTCTTCTGGCCGTTGACCAGGTACCCGCCGTCGACCTTGTCGGCCCGGCAGGTCAGCGCGCCCACGTCGGACCCGGCGCCCGGCTCGGACATCGACACCGCCTCGACCCGGCCGCGCACCACGCCGCCGAGGACGGCGCGCTTCTGCTCCTCGGTGCCGAACCTCTCGTAGGCGGCGGCGGTGATGATGGTGGTGCCGAAACCGCTGATGGGGGCGAGCCCGTAGGAGCTCTCCTCCAGGAACAGGCACAGGTCCACCATGCCCAGCCCGGCGCCGCCGTGCTCCTCGGGGATGGCGATGCCGAGCCAGCCGAGGTCGGCCATCTTCTCGTACAGCCGCTGGTTGTGCGGTTCCCTGCCGTTCTCGGTCAGCTTGTCCCGCTGCTCCTTGGTCCCGCACTCGCGGCGGCAGAAGTCGGCGACCGCGGCGACCAGGTCGCGGCGCTCGTCGGTCAGTGCTCGGGGCATGGCGTGCACTCCTGTTCAGGGCGGGGTTTCCTGCTACTCGTCCCGGACGGCCGGGAAGACCTCGTCCACCAGGTGCAGGACGGTCCTGGTCAGCAGCACGTGCAGGTCCGCGCGGCTGAGGGAGCCGCGCACCAGCCACTCCCTGGAGGCGGCCTTGAGCATCGCGCCATGCGCGCGCACCAGCGCCCGCAGCTTCTCCCGGCCGTCCACCACGTCCGTCATGAGCGCGGCTTCCAGCACCCGGTCGGTGGCGATCTCGTCGGCCTCCAGCATGATCCGGTCGATCTCCGGGTCGCCGCCGATGGCCTCCAGGTTGATGGCGGACAGCCACATCTCCCGGTTGCGCTCGACGACCTCCAGCCACCGGTCGACGCAGATCGACACGCGCTCCTCGGGGGTGGTGCGCGGCAGGCGCTCGGACACGGAGGCGGGGATGACCATCATCTGGCGCACCACCTCCAGGTACAGGCCGCGCTTGCCGGTGAAGTAGTGGTTGATCAGGGCGCGGGCCACCCCCGCCTCGGCGGCGATGTCCGCGGTCGCCACGCCCGCGTAGCCGCGCGCGCCGAAGAGCTTGCGCGCGGCGGCGAGGATCTGCGCCCGCCTGGCGTCCGGTTCCATCCGGCGCCGCTGCGCCTGGTGCTGCCCGGCCATGCCGACCACCCGCTCTTCCGTGAAAAGGTCCAGCCACCTCTGCCGGTGCTATGTGTACATCGAGTCGATGGTCGCCGCGTGCAGCTCGGCGACGGCCTTGCGGCGCAGGCTGAGCTTGGGGGTCAGCTCGCCGGACTCGGCGGTCCACGGGCCGGGCAGGACGCGGTGCGCCTTGACCTGCTCGGCGCGCGACAGGGGCGCGTTGGCCTCCGCGACGGCGTGGTCGAGCGCGGCCAGCACGTCGGGGTGCCCGGCCAGCTCGGGCAAGCCGGTGGTGATGCCGTGCGCGGCGGCCCAGGCGGGGGCCGCGTCCTCGTCCAGGACCAGGAGCGCGGTCAGGTACGGGCGGCGGTCGCCGATCACGACGGCCTGGCCGACCAGCGGGTGGGCGCGCAGCAGGGCCTCGACCTTGGTGGGCGCGATGTTCTTGCCGCCGTCGGTGATGATCAGCTCCTTCTTGCGGTCGGTGATCGTGACCAGGCCGCGGTCGTCGATCGCGCCGACGTCGCCGGTGCGCAGCCAGCCGTCGCCGTCGGTCACCGGGTCGATGCCGCCGTCGGCGCGCAGGTAGCCCTCGCAGACGACGGGTCCGCGCACGAGCAGTTCGCCGTCCTCGGCCACTGCCACCTCCACGCCGGGCACGGCCGCGCCGACCGCGCCGGTGGCGAACAGCTCCGGGGTGCTGACGGTGGCCGCGCCGGTGGTCTCGGACAGGCCCCACACCTCCAGCACGGGAAGTCCCAGGCCCGCCAGGAACTCCAGCACCGGCACCGGGATCGGGGCTGCGCCGCTGTAGGCGCGCACGCACTCGTCCAGGCCGATGGCGGCGCGGATCGGGCGCAGCACGGCGTCGTCCAGGTGGCGGGCGCGCTCGGCCAGGTCGGCGGGGACCTCGGCGCCCTCGGCGCGCAGCCGGTGCGCCTCGAGGACGGCGCGGCGGGCGGCCTCCACGGGGGCGGCGTGCTCGGGCGGCAGCGCGGCGAGCGTGGCGCGCAGACCGGTGACCAGCTTCTCCCACACCCTCGGCACGCCGAAGATCCCGTGTGGACGGACGGCGAGCAGCGCGGGCAGGAGCTGCTTGGGGTCGGGGCAGGTGGTGACGTGCCCGGCGTTGCAGATCGGCAGGTAGACGCCGAGGACGCGCTCGGCGATGTGCGCCATGGGCAGGTAGGCCACGGTCCTGGGGTGCTCGGGGCCGGGCACGAGGTGCTCCTGCGCGAGGGACTCGTGGACGGCGTTGCGGTGCGAGAGCACGACGCCCTTGGGGTCGCCGGTGGTGCCGGAGGTGTAGACCAGGGTGAGCGGCCAGGTGGGGCCGACCGCGTCGGTGAGCGCTTCGAACGCGGCGTCGGGGGTGGTGGGCTCGCCGCGCAGCTCGGCGTAGCCGACGAAGCGCGGGTCGCCGGGCGGCAGCGCGGCCGGGTCGAGCACGACGACGGTGCGCAGGTTCGGCAGGTCGTCCAGCACCGGCCGCCAGCGGGCCAGCTGCTCCGCGCCCTCCAGGACGAGGGTGGAGGCGTTGCTGTGCCTGGCGATGTGGCCGACCTGCTCGGTGCTGAGCGTGTCGTAGGTGCTGCACGGCAGCGCGCCCAGGTGCACGGCGGCCAGGTCGGCGATCCAGTGCTCGGGGCGCTTGGACATGGCGATGAGCACCCGGTCGCCCCGGCGCACGCCCAGCGCGGCCAGGCCCCTGGTGAGGGTGGCGACCTCGGCGCGCAGCCGCGACCAGGTCAGGGTGGTCCCGCCGGAGGTGAGCGCGGGGTGGTCGGGGAACCGCTCGGCGTCGCGCCGGAGCAGCCGGGTGATCGTCGACTCCTGCGCGGACTCGTGCAGCGGCTCTGCTGTGGTCGTCACGTCGGGTTCCCCTCCATCGCGGACCTCGTGCGGGCTTCCCGGAGCGACCTCCACCCTGGCCCGCTTGTTGCCGATGTGTCAACAAGAGTCCTCCGGTTGTCGCCTTCGACATCGATCCAGAGGCTCAAAAGCACTATCAGCCAGCAGTTTGCTCCCCCGGCCGCACTATTGACACTTCGTCAACAACTGCCAGTATCGGGGAGCCGGGGATGCGCTGTCGCCGGCGGGGAGGGAGTGCGAGCACAGTGAGCGAGGCATTCATCTACGACGCGATCCGCACCCCGAGGGGCAAGGGTCGCGGCGGCGCGCTGCACCACGTCAAACCGGTGTCGCTGGTGGCCGGGCTGATCCGGGAGGTCGGCGCCAGGCACCCCGGCCTCGATCCCGCCCGGATCGACGACGTCGTGCTCGGCGTGGTCACCCCGGTCGGCGACCAGGGCATGAACCTGGGCAAGACCGCCGCGCTGGTGGCCGGGCTGCCCGACGAGGTCGCCGGGTTCCAGCTCAACCGGTACTGCGCCTCGGGGTTGGAGGCGGTGAACCTGGCCGCGCAGAAGGTCAGGGGCGGCTGGGAGCAGCTGGTGCTGGCCGGTGGCGTGGAGTCGATGTCGCGGGTGCCGATGGGCTCCGACGGCGGGCCGATGGCCACCGACCCGGAGACCGCGTACGACATCCCGTTCGTGCCGCAGGGCGTGAGCGCCGACCTGATCGCCACCATAGAGGGCTTCTCGCGCGCCGACGTCGACGACTACGCGCTGCGCTCGCAGCGGCTCGCGGCGGCGGCGTGGAGCGGCGGGTACTTCACCAAGTCCGTGGTCCCGGTCGAGGACCGCAACGGGGTGACCGTGCTGGCCGAGGACGAGCACCCCCGGCCGTCCACGACGCCGGAGGCGCTGGCCGGGCTGAAGCCCTCGTTCGCCGCGATCGGCGAGGCGGGCGGGTTCGACGCGGTGGCGCTGCAGAAGTACCACCGGGTCGAGCGGATCGAGCACGTGCACACGCCGGGCAACTCCTCCGGCGTGGTGGACGGGGCGGCGCTGGTGCTGGTCGGCTCCGAGCGGGCCGGGCGCGAGCTGGGGCTGACCCCGCGCGCCCGCGTGGTGGCCGCCGCCGTGAGCGGGGCCGATCCGACGATCATGCTGACCGGTCCGGCGCCCGCGACGCGGAAAGCCCTGGCGCTGGCGGGGTTGACGGTGGACGACATCGACCTGTTCGAGATCAACGAGGCGTTCGCGGCGGTGGTGCTGCGCTACGCCAAGGACCTGGACCTGCCGTGGGACAAGGTCAACGTCAACGGCGGCGCGATCGCCATGGGCCACCCGCTGGGCGCGCCCGGGGCGATGCTCGTCGGCACCGTCGTGGACGAGCTGGAGCGGCGCGACGCGCGGCGGGCCGTGGTGACCCTGTGCGCGGGCGGCGGCATCGGCATCGCCACCGTGATCGAGCGCGTGTGAGCGCGCCGCACCCCCAGGACCCCGCGAGCCGGGAAGGAGCACCGATGCGGGAGCAGGACATGATCGGGTGGGAGCGGGGCGAGGACGGGGTCGTCGTGCTGACGATGGACGACCCGGACCACCCGGTCAACACGATGAACCCGGCCTACCGGACGTCGATGGAGGCCGTCGTCACGCGGCTGGAGGCCGAGCGGGAGAGCATCACCGGCGTGGTGCTGACCTCGGCGAAGAAGAGCTTCTTCGCGGGCGGCGACGTCGGGTTCATGAGCAGGGCCGAGCCCGAGGACGCCGAGGCGCTCACCGAGGTGTGCGCGGTGCTCAAGGCGCAGCTGCGGATGCTGGAGACGCTGGGCAGGCCGGTGGTGGCGGCGGTGAACGGGTCGGCGCTGGGCGGCGGTCTGGAGATCGCGCTGGCCTGCCACCACCGGATCGCGCTCGACGTGCCGGACAGCCGCATCGGGCTGCCGGAGGTGACGCTGGGGCTGCTGCCCGGCTGCGGCGGGGTCAGCCGGACGGTGCGGCTGCTGGGGTTGCAGAAGGCGCTCACGCGGGTGTTGTTGCAGGGCCAGCGGTACAAGCCTGCGGAGGCCTTGGAGCTGGGGCTGGTGGACGAGCTGGCGTCCAGCCGCGAGGAGCTGCTGGCCAAGGCGCGGGCGTGGGTGCTGGCCAACCCGGACGCGGTGCAGCCGTGGGACGCCGAGGGCTACCGGATGCCCGGCGGGTCGCCGACGAGCCCGAAGGTCGCGGCGCTGCTGCCCGCGTTCGCGGCGAACCTGCGCAAGCAGGTCAAGGGCGCTCCCCTGCCCGCGCCGCGCAACGTCCTGGCGGCGGCGGTGGAGAGCGCGCAGCTCGACTTCGAGTCGGGGCAGCGCGTGGAAACCGCTTACCTGGTCGAGCTGATGATCGGCCAGGTCTCGAAGAACATGATGCGGGCGTTCTTCTACGACACGCAGCACGTCAACTCCGGCGGCAACCGGCCGCAGGGCTTCCCGCCGCACACCGCGCGCAAGGTCGCGGTGCTGGGCGCGGGCATCGCGTACTCCTGCGCGCGGGGCGGGCTGGAGGTCGTGCTCAAGGACGTCACGGCCGAGGCGGCCGAGCGCGGCAAGGGCTACTCCGCGAAGCTGGTGGACAAGGCCGTGGCGCGCGGGAAGACCAGTCGGGAGCGCGGGGACGAGCTGCTGGCGCGGATCACCCCGACCGCGGACGTGGCGGACCTGGCCGGGTGCGACCTGGTGATCGAGGCGGTGTTCGAGGACCAGGGCCTCAAGCACAAGGTGTTCGCCGAGGTCGAGGCCGTGGTCGCGGCGGACGCGGTGCTCGGGTCCAACACCTCCACGCTGCCGATCACCGGCCTGGCCGAGGGCGTGACGCGGCAGGAGGACTTCATCGGGCTGCACTTCTTCTCGCCGGTGGACAAGATGCCGCTGCTGGAGATCGTGGTCGGGGAGCGGACCAGTGAGCACACCGTGGCCAAGGCGGTGGACATCGCCAGGCAGATCGGCAAGACGCCGATCGTGGTCAACGACAGCCGGGGGTTCTTCACCAGCCGGGTCATCGGGCGGTTCGTGGACGAGGCCGTGGCGATGGTCGGCGAGGGCGTGGACCCGGTGACCGTCGAGCAGGCCGGGTCGCAGGCCGGGTACCCGGCGCCTCCGCTGCGGTTGATGGACGAGCTGACGCTGACCCTGCCGCGCAAGATCCGGCAGGAGACCAAGGCCGCGGTGCTGGCGGCAGGCGGTGAGTGGGTCGAGCACGGCGCGGAGGCCGTGGTGGACCGGATGATCGACGAGTTCGGGCGCGGCGGGCGCTCCAGCGGGGCCGGGTTCTACGAGTACGCGGACGGCGAGCGGGTCGGGCTGTGGCCGGGGCTCCGGGAGCACTTCACCCGCGAGGGCGCGGAGATCCCGTTCCGGGACGTGCAGGAGCGGATGCTGTTCGCCGAGTCGCTGGACGCCATCCGGTGCCTGGACGAGGGCGTGCTGCGGTCGGTGCCGGACGCGAACGTCGGGTCGGTGCTGGGCATCGGGTTCCCGGCGTGGACCGGCGGGGTGCTCCAGTACGCCAACGGCTACCCCGGCGGGCTGGCCGGGTTCGTGGCGCGGGCGCGGGAGCTGGCGGCGGCGTACGGCGAGCGGTTCAGCCCACCGGAGTCGGTGGTGGGCAAGGAGGAGCGCGGCGAGCGGTACGAGTAGCGGCTTTCAGGGTGTGCGCGGGGGTTCGAGCATCGGCACCAGGAACCGCCGGGCCACCGCGCGCTGCTCGGCGCGC
>NZ_JBQGCX010000828.1:0-4049 GCF_052038725.1 Actinosynnema sp. | reverse complement strand
CGCGCGCCGAGCGCGGCCCCATCACCGTCCGGGGCGAGGACGGACCGCAGACGTGGACCCGGTCGGCGATCTTCACCACGGCGGGCGACCTGTCGGCGCTCAGCGGCTGGCCGGACATCGCCGCGCTGCTCCAGAGCCTCCACGAGGCGGTGCAGGCCGAATCCGCCGCCGCGCGCGCGGCCACCGCCACCGCCGCCCCGCGCGAGCTGTACACGTCGAACCGCACCGAGGCGTTCAACGCGATCCAGTGCGTGGACAGCGACTTCCCGACCGACGAGTCGGTGTACCGCGCGCACGCCGCGTCGGAGGACCGGCGGGTGCCGCACTTCGGCCGGATCGGCGTGCTGGACATGATGAGCTGCGCGCACTGGCCCGCCCGCGACGCGAACCGCTACACCGGCCCGTGGAACCGCTGGACCTCGGCGGAGATCCTGGTGATCAACAACCGCTACGACCCGGCCACCCCGCTCGCGGGCGCGCGGGCGGGCGCCTCCCAGCTCGCGCGGACGCGGGTCTTCGTCACCGAGGGCCACGGCCACTCGACCATGCTGTCCCCCAGCACCTGCGCCGAGCGGGTGAAGCTGGACTACCTGGTCAGCGGGGCGTTCCCGGCGGCGGGCGCCCGCTGCGGCAACGACGCGCCGAACCCGTTCACCTCCTGACCCCGCTCACCAGGGGGACCGTCCCGGCGTTCGCGCCTGGGCGGCCCCCGGCCGCGTTACGGTGCCCCCCCAGGGCGCGCCGAACACCACCCAGGCACCCATGTCCCAGGACCCCGGCGGACCGACCGCCCCCGTGAGCACCCTGAGGACCCGCACGTGACGCTGCCCTACGGCCCGGACGACGACCAGGCCGCCTACCAGTACGTCAACGCCGCGCTGCGCAGTCGTGACGCCGAGGCGTGGCGGCTGCTGGCGCTGGAGACCAACGTCGAGCAGACCGACCGGGTGCTGCGGGCCATCCTGGACCGCATCGCGGTGGCGCGGGCGCACCGGTCGGCGTCGCGGGCGAAGACCAGGGCGAGGGCGCGCGACGGCGAGATCAGCCAGGAGGAGTACCAGCGCGAGACGGCCGAGGAGGCCGAGCGCGTGCAGAAGACGATCAACTTCGAGGCGCTCGTCCGCGAGCACCACCGGCTGATCGCCCCGGCGGCGCGCAGGCTGCGCGGCGACGACGTGCGCGACGAGCTGCTCAACCTGGTCCTCGCGCTGGGCGGCGCGGTGGCCGCGCACCGCGAGGCGGTCCTGTCCGACGGCCTGAAGCCCACGGCGGCCGACGAGGCCCTGTGGGACCGCCTGTCCGCGCTGGACGTGCCCAGCACCAAGGAGGGCGAGGGGCGCAGCACGGTGGAGGAGCTGGTCAAGCGGCACACGTCGGGCCAGGACGACCTGGGCCGGGTGCTCGCGGAGATCGTCCTGGACGTCGCGGGCGACGCCCCGTCGGTGCCGCGGGCGGCGCTGGTGGGGCCGTGGAAGAAGGCCGTGTCGCCGATCCTGGGCACGGAGGAGAAGGGCGAGTTCGCGGCGAAGGGCAAGGGCTCGCTGGTGACGGAGAAGCTCCGCAAGACCCTGGGGCACCTGGAGCGCAAGGGCCTGGTGAAGCGCAGCGGAACGGGGCAGGACCAGCGCTTGCAGGTCCTGGACCGGGCGGGGCTCGAGGACCTGGCGGACAGCTAGGCGGTCGGGCGCGCCCACCTGGTCGGGTGCTCCGGTCAGGTGGGCGGGGAGGGCGGCGAGCGCGGCCGGAGGGGAGTGCTCCGGCGCGTCCGCCCACCCCGGACGCGCCCACCGCCCCGCCGACCGCTTCGGTCATCCGGAGCAACCGCGCGTCCGCGCGCCTCGTCCCGGTGGGTCCCCGCTGCGACATCCGGTCCCGGCCGGTCGGCCGCACGGGTTGGTCCGGCCAAACTACTGGCATCAATTTCGACCGCCTGGTAGAAAACGCTATGGGAGCGCTCCCATATGCCACTCCACAGGTCAGGAGCTCGAAGATGAGCACGCTTTCCGTCCAGCTCTACTCGGTGCGCGACGCCTTCGCCGAAGACCCGTCGGCCACCCTCGCCAAGCTCGCCGAGATCGGCTTCACCAACGTGGAGCCCTTCAAGCTGGTGGAGAACGCCTCCGCCCTGCGCGCCCTGCGCCAGCACGGGCTGTCCGCCCCGACCACGCACGTCAGCCTCGTCGGCGCGGAGCTGAACCCGGTCTTCGACGCCGCCGCCGAGCTGGGCGTGACCACCCTCATCGACCCGTTCATCGCCGACGAGAAGTGGCGCGACGCGGGCGACATCGCCGCCACCGCCGACGCGCTCAACGCCGCCGCCGAGGCCGCCAAGGGCCACGGCCTCACCGTCGGCTACCACAACCACTGGTGGGAGCTGGCCAACCGCGTCGACGGCCGCGCCGCGCTGGAGGTCCTGACCGACCACCTGACCCCCGACGTGGTCCTGGAGGTCGACACCTACTGGGCCGCCGCCGGTGGCGAGGACGCCCCGGCCCTGCTGCGCCGCCTCGGCGAGCGCGTCGTCGCCCTGCACGTCAAGGACGGCGGCCTGGCCACCGACGCCACCGGCCAGGTCCCCGCAGGCCAGGGCAGCGTGCCCGTGGCCGACGTGCTCGCCTCCGCCCCGAACGCCCTGCGCGTGGTCGAGTTCGACGCCTACAGCGGCGACCTGTTCGAGGGCATCGCCGCCAGCCGCGCGTTCCTGCTCACCCTGGAGGACGCCAAGTGAGCACCGGACCCGTCGGCGTCGGCGTCATCGGCGCGGGCACCATCAGCGACACCTACCTGGAGAACCTGACCGCGTTCGCCGACACCCGCGTCGTCGCGGTCGCCGACCTCGACCCCGAGCGCGCCGCCGCCCAGGCCGCCAAGCACGGCGTCGAGCGCTCCGGCACCGTCGAGCAGCTGCTCGCCGACTCCGAGGTGGAGCTGGTCGTCAACCTGACCATCCCCGCCGCGCACGTCCCCGTCGGCATGGCCGCGCTGGACGCGGGCAAGCACGTCTGGTCCGAGAAGCCCCTGGGCCTGGACCGGGGCAGCGCCGAGCTGCTGCTGGCCAAGGCCCGCGACGCCGGGCTGCGGGTGGCCTGCGCGCCCGACACCGTCCTCGGCCCCGGCCTGCAGACCGCGCGCCGCGCCATCGACGCCGGTCGCATCGGCCAGCCGCGCTCCGCGCTCGCCCTGTTCCAGACGCCGGGCCCGGAGAGCTGGCACCCGGCCCCGGAGTTCCTGTTCCAGACCGGCGGCGGCCCGCTGCTGGACATGGGGCCATACTACCTGACCTCGCTGGCCACCGTGTTCGGCCCGATCGACCACGTCACGGCGGCGGGCGGCCGGGCGCGCGAGACCCGCGTGATCGGCTCCGGCCCGAGGGCGGGCACCGAGTTCGAGGTGACCGTCCCGACGTCGGTGTCCGCGCTGGTGTCCTTCGAGGGCGGCGGCAGCGCGCAGCTCGTGCTCAGCTTCGACTCCGCGCTCGTGCGCACCGGGTTCGTCGAGGTCAGCGGCACGGCGGGCACCCTGGTGCTGCCCGACCCGAACCGGTTCGACGGCGTCACCGCGCTGCACGTGCCGGGCGCGGAGAAGGAGGACCTGGAACCGGTCGGCGCGCTGGCCGGCCGGGGGACGGGCGCGCTGGAGCTGGCGCGGGCCATCCGCGCGGGTGTGCCGGAGCGGGCCTCCGGCGAGCTGGCCGCGCACGTGCTGGACGCGATGCTCGCGATCGCCGAGTCGGTCGAGTCCGGCCGCACGGTGGAGGTCGCCAGCACGTTCGCCGTGCCGCCCACCCTCCCCGAGGACTGGGACCCGTACGCGGCGACCCTCTGTGGGGGGGGTTCGCGCAACCCGGCGGGGCGCTCTCGGGTGCGCGGCCGGGTTCCGCGCGTCAGTCGAGCGGGTCGACCAGGACCGTGCTCAGGTGGGCGCGCAGCACGCCGACCAGGTCGACGTCCTCCGGCGAGGTGAGCCACTGCACCTGCAGGCCGTCCATCAGCGCGATGAGCACCAGAGCGGCACTCTTGGGCTCCACGCCGTCCCGCAGACCGCCGCAG
>NZ_JBQGCX010000827.1:0-2366 GCF_052038725.1 Actinosynnema sp. | reverse complement strand
CACCTCCCAGTCGATCGCCGAGGCGCGCAGGTGCTGGTTGTGCGCGAACACCAGCGTCGGGCCGCGCTCGGTCAGCGCGCGCAGGTTCTCCGCCATCACCGAGTCCCGGATGCCACCCAGCCGGGGGAACCGGTCGGGCCTGTCCTCCGCCATCGCCGCGTGGTAGGCCAGCAACCCCGACGCCACGCGCAACCCCAGCTCGACGTCCCACCGCTGCTCGGGCGTCCGGTCGGCGGCGCGCGCCGCGGCGTCCCAGCGCAGCTCCTCCACGACCACCCGCAGCGCGGCCACCCTCGGGTCGGACCCGATGGAGCGCGACGGGGCCCGCGCGGCGGCGGGCTCCACCCACGGTTCGTCCGGGCCGAGCAGCTCGTCCACGTGCGCGGGCAGCGGGCCCTGCCAGGCCAGTTCGAGGGCCGCGCGGGGGCTGTCGGCGGCGGCCATCTCGGTGGGCGCGTCGAACCCGGCGAACCCGACCGGGTCGTGCGGGTGGGCGCGGTTGTGCGCGGCGAGCAGCCGCAGCAGCTCGGCGGACCCGGCGGCCTCGCCGAACCCGTGGCTGAACCCGTCGCGCAGCACCTCGGCCTCCTCGCCCGCGCCGGTGCGCACGTGCTCGTCGACGAGCCTGCCGCGCAGGCAGCAGCTCTCCACCGACACGGTCCGGTAGCCGTGGTCGGCGATCAATTGGCCGAACAGCTCGTTGCGCACCGCGGGCAGCGCGGGCTCGAAGTGCATCGCCTCGCCGAGCGCGAGCAACCGCGGCGCTCCGAGCAGCGCGGTGACGTCCAAGTCTTCGGGGAGCATGACGCCCTTCCTGGGGTGCGGTCTCAGTCCCCTTCGACGCTATCGTTGATGTGACGGTGTGGAGTTATGCCAAGAAAAAGCAGCTCAATACCCCAAAAACCTCAAACCGAGGAGAGGGCCGATGCGCACGGTCGACCTGGCGCGGGAGCACGACCTGTCCACCCAGGCGGTGCGCAACTACGAGGCGTCCGGCGCCCTCCCCGAGGCGGAACGAGCACCCTCCGGCCACCGCCGCTACACCGAGCGCCACGCCGCAGCGCTGCGCGCGTTCCTGGCCCTGGCGGCCGGTCACGGCCACGCCGTGGCCACCGAGATCATGGTCGCCGCGAACGAGGGCCACCTGGAGCGATCCCTGGACCTGATCGACCGGAGCCACGCCGCGCTCCTGGCGGACCGCGCCGCGCTGGACGCCGTGGCCGCAGCCCTGACCACGCTGACCACCACCCCGCCCCCGTCCCGCACCCCGCTCCCGGTGGGCGCGCTGGCCCACCGCCTGGGCGTCCGCCCGGCGACCCTGCGCCGCTGGGAGTCGGAGGGCCTGCTCACCCCGGCCCGCGACCACGCGGGCCACCGCGCCTACCACCCGGAGGACGTCCGCGACGCCCACCTGATCGCCCAGCTCCGCAAGGGCGGCCACCCCCTGGCGCTGATCGCCCCGCTCCTGGCCGACCTGCGCACGGGAACCCCGAACTCGGTGGCCGCCGCCCTCACCACCCGCAGAACCCGCCTGCACACCCGAGCCCGCGCAATGCTCACCGCCGCCGCCCGCCTGGACGCCTACCTGGCGGTTCAGGGCTCCCGGTAGGGGCCGCGGGCGTGGAGGTCCGGCGCGCCCCGCTCACCGGGCAGGCCCCTGGGCGTGTTTTTCGCAGCAGGCCCGTGACCAGCGCCGATGCCCACGTTTTTCACCCGGTTCAGTGACGCCTCGGGGGTCGTTCGGCAACCGCCGCCCGGCCGAACTGTCGGACCGCCTCCCTACTCTCCGCGCTGGGACGAACACGAGTGGGAGGAGCAGGGCGTGGCAGGGGGTTTCTTCACCGACGGGCAGGGACGGGTCAGGCCGATCCGGGGCAAGGCCGGTGGCGCCGGGGCGACGGTGGCGGCGGGCGCGGTGGTGGTCGCGATGCTCTCCTCAGGGGCAGGTGGCGCCGGTGGCGCGGCAGCGGCGGGAGAGGTCGCAGCCGGGGAGGTCGGGCTGTCCTCCTCGCAGTTGCGAGCGGGCAAGACCGAGGGCAGGAAGTCGGCGCGCAGGGGCGACGCCGAGGGCGCCTGGCAGCGCTTCGGCCTGAGACAGGTCAAGCGGACCGCCCGCCAGCAGGGCGACTGCCTGCTGGCGTCCCACGGCCAGGTCCGCGACTTCTTCACCCGGCACCGCTGCACCGCCCTGGACCGCGTCCTGTTCGCCGTGGCCGACGCCGAGGGCCGCACGGCGGTGGTGTCCGTGGCCTGGGTGGGCCTGGCGGACGCCGGTCGGGCGCGCGAGTTCACCGCGCTCGTGGACGAGCACGGCACCGGCGACATCACCCCGCTGGGCGCGGGGCTGCTGGAGCTGGCGGACGTGG
>NZ_JBQGCX010000826.1:0-4700 GCF_052038725.1 Actinosynnema sp. | reverse complement strand
GCCCGGCTCGCCGACGGCGAAGTCGCCGTCGGCGGTCAGTTGCAGGCAGGTGGCGACGCCGCCGCCCGGTCCGCCGAGGCCGACGACCTCGGCTTCGGAGCGGCCCGCGCCGCCGAGGTGGCAGACGGCGGCCGAGGTGCGGGTGGAGCCCGCGTCGACCCCGAGGACGTACGACAACCCGGAGCCTCCTTCACTCACCTGTTCGCAGCAGCGTTCAACTACCTACACGGGGTGCAGGGGGCCGACAAGCGTGTCCCCCTCCCCCTTAGGGAGTGAACGAGAACCCCCCCTCCGGGGATGCGGTATCTACTGGGAGCAATCCCCGATGGCTCGTGATCCCCCCGCTCCTACCGTTGTGGCATCGGCAGGGCGACGCCCTCCGGCACACCCACTCCCGCGCCACCCACCAGGAGAGACGCCTCATGGTCGCCACCCCGGACACGCTGCACGACTTCGTCCTCGACCTGCTGAGCAACCCGAGCGCCCTGGCCGCCTTCCAGGTCGACGCCGAGGGCTGCCTGGCCGCCGCCGGCCTGAGCGACGTCACCGCGCTGGACGTCCAGGAGGTCATCCCGCTGGTGCTCGACTTCGCGCCGTCCGCCGGCCTGCCCGCGCTGGACGGGATCGTCGCGGGCGACCTGGACCTCGACCTGGAGGGCTCCGTCTCGGCGATCGCCCAGCTGCAGGCCGTGACCCAGCAGCTGACCGGCGTGGTCGGCGCGGGCTCGGACATCAACCTGGGGGCCGTGGGCGCGCTGACCGCCGACGCCAGCGGCGTGGGCCTGCTCGGCGGCGCGGGCGACCTGGGCCTCGGCCTGGGCGCCGACGTGGCGACGAGCGTGGACGCCACCGTGGCGACCAGCTTCTCCGCGGTGGGCGACGTGACCGCCACCCTGGACGGCGCGACCACCGCCGTCACCCAGACCGCCGCCGGTGTGGACACCTCGGTCGACGCCACCCTGTCGGGCGCGGTGGACACCCTGGACGGGACCGTCGGCTCGACCCTGCCGGGCCTGGACGGCGTGACCTCCCCGCTGTTCGACACCGTGGGCTCGGTCCACGGCTCCGTCAGCGCCGTGGCCGACCAGGCGTTCGGCGCGCTCGGCGGCGGCGGCCTGGACCTGGGCGCGACCCTGGAGCCGGTCGGCGACCTCACCCAGCACGTCACCGCGACCGTCTCCGCCACCGCGCACAACGCGGGTGTGGGCGGCGTCACGGACGCGGTGGGCCACGCGGCCGCGCCGATCGCCGAGTCCCCCCTCGGCGACCTGCTGTTCTGAGCCTGAACCGCTCAGCGGCCGGAAGCGGCCCCGCTCACCCGGCGGGGCCGCTTCGCTCTTTCACCCAAGCGGGGGAACACGGCAGACTCGACCGGGTGATGTCCGCTCCGTGGCTCGACGTGCTCGACGACACGATCAGGGCCTGCGCCGCCCGCAACCGCCCCGACCTGGCCGCCAGGCTGCGCGAGAAGCGCGCGAGCCAGCTGGACCCGAGGATCCGGGTGCTCGTCGTGGGCGAGTCCAAGCAGGGCAAGAGCCAGCTGGTGAACGCGCTGATCAACGCGCCGGTGTGCGCGGTCGGCGACGACGTGACGACGGCCGTGCCCACGTTCGTGCAGCACGCCGAGACGCCGTCCGCGGCGCTGCTGCGCGGCCGGTCGATCGCGGACACCCCGACCGAGCGCATCCCGGTGCCCATCGACCAGGTGGCGCGCGCGGTGAGCGGGCGTTCGGGCGGCGAGGTGCTGGCGGCCGAGGTCGGCATCCCGCGCGAGCTGCTGGCGTCCGGGCTGGTGCTGATCGACACCCCCGGCACCGGGGACCCGCGCGGGGCGCGCGCCGCCAGCACCTACGCGGCGCTGCTCCAGGCCGATGCGGTGCTGATGGTCACCGACGCGACCGCCGAGCTGTCGGCGTCCGAGCTGGAGCTGCTGCGCCGGGTCGTGGCGGCTTGCCCGAACGTGACCGTGGTGCTGACCAAGACCGACCTCTCCGCGCAGTGGCGGCAGGTGCTCCAGCGCGACCGCGCGCACCTCGCGCGCGCCGGCGTGGGCGCGAAGGTGCTGCCGGTGTCCTCGGCGCTGCGGCTGCGCGCGGCCAGGACCGGGGACCGCGAGCTGAACGCCGAGTCCGGGTTCCCCGAGCTGCTGGCGTGCGTGCAGCGCGACATCGTGGCGGCGGCGGACGTGCTCGGCCGCCGGTCGGTGGCCGCGGCGGCGGCGTCGGCGGTCAGGCAGCTGGTGGCCCCGCTCAAGGAGGAGCTGGCCAGCATGGGGGCGCGCGGCCCCGAGGACACGATCGCCGCGCTGCACGAGGCGCAGCGGCGGGTGGACGAGCTGCGGCGGCGGTCCGCGCGGTGGCAGACCGTGCTCGCCGACGAGATGGCCGACCTGGTGTCGGACGTCGAGCACGACCTGCGGGACCGGACCAGGGGCATCCTGCGGGAGGTCGACCGCACCTTCGAGACCGCCGATCCGGGGAAGGTGTGGGACGAGTTCGAGCCGTGGCTGCGCACCAGCCTGACCGAGGCGGCGGCGACGAACTTCGCGTGGCTGCTGGAGCGGGCGGAGTGGGTCGCGGAGAAGGTGGCGCGCAGCTTCCCGGTGCACCGGGACGACCTGCTGCCCGAGTCGGTGTTCCCGGACGACCTGCTGGACCGGGTGGCGGAGCTGGACGCGCCCGCGCTGGAGCGGTTCACCGCGAGCCAGAAGTTCTTCACCGGGCTGCGCGGGTCGTACGGGGGCGTGCTGATGCTCGGGCTGGTGACCAGCCTGGCCGGGATGCCGCTGATCAACGCGGTGTCGCTCGGCGCGGGGGCGCTGTTCGGCGGGCGGTCGATACTGGAGGAGGGCGAGCAGCGGCTCAAGCGCAGGCAGGCCGCCGCGAGGCAGTCAGTGCAGCGGCACGTGGACGACTTCTTCGTGAAGTTCAGCAAGGACTGCCGGGACGCGGCGCGGCACGTGCAGCGGAGCCTGCGCGACCACTTCAGCACCATCGCCGAGGAGCTGCAGGAGACGCTGCTGGAGTCGGCGCGCAGCGCGCGGCGGGCGGTGCAGGACGACGCGACCGAGCGGGAGCGGCGCACGCGCGAGGCCAAGGGCGAGCTGGACGGGCTGGTGCAGCTGTACCAGCGGGTGCAGGCGGTGGCCGGGGTCGGCGTGGCGGCGACCCCGCTGAGCATCACGGCGTAGCTGCGGCCACCCGTTCGGGGGTAACCCGGATCGGGGGTGCGTCGTTGGTGGTGCTGTGGTGAACGGGAGCGTGGTGGGGTCCGGGCTCGTGGGTTCGGGCGCGGTCGGATCGGGGCTCGTCGGGTCGGGCGCGGTGGGGTTGGAGGCGCGGGTCGGGGCGCTGCTCGACGAGGCGCTGGCCCTGTACCGGGACAGCCCGAGGGCGGTGTCGTGGCTGCGCGGGCACCGGGCGCGGTTCGCCGAGCCGGTGCGGGTGGCGGTGGCGGGCGAGCGCGGGACCGGCAAGTCGACGCTGGTGAGCGCGCTGGTCGGCGAGGAGCTCACCGCGCCGCCGACCGCGACCGCCTGGTACCGCGACGGGGCGCGGCCCGCGGCGTGGGTGGGCGCGCACGAGGTGCCGGTGGTGCGCCGCGACGACGGGGTGCGGGTGGAGGCCGGTGGCGCGGAGCGGGTCGTGGTCGAGTGGCCCGCGCGGTCGCTGCGCGACCTGGTGCTGGTGGACGCGCGGCCGGACGCGCCGGTCGAGCTGGTGTTCGGCGAGGCGGACGCGGTGCTGCACCTGAGCAGGCACGTGCGCGACGAGGACCTGGAGCGGCTGCGCGCCGGGCACGACCACCCGATCGCGCGGGCGGCGCCGGTGACGACGCTGCTGGTGCTGGCGCGGGCCGACGAGATCGGCGGCGGGCGGATCGACGCGCTGTCGTCGGCCAAGCAGATCGCCCGGCGGTGCAGGCGGGACCCCGCGGTGCGGGGGCTGTGCCAGGACGTGGTGGCGTTCGCGGGGCTGCTGGCGGTGGCGTCGCGCACGCTCAGGGACGAGGAGTTCGCCGCGCTCGGGGCGCTGGCGGGGCTGGCGCGGGCGGAGCTGGACGGGCACCTGCTGTCGGCGGACCGGTTCGCGGGCGAGGACTTCCCGGTGGCGCTGGGCGCGGCGGCGCGGCAGCGGCTGCTGGACCGGCTGGGGCTGTTCGGGGTGCGGCTGTGCACGACCCTGATCAGGCAGGGCTTCGACACCAGGGTGAAGCTGACCGGTCAGCTGGCCCAGCGCAGCGGGCTCGGCGAGCTGCGGGAGGCGATCGGGGCGCACCTGACCGAGCGGCGCGGGGCGCTGAAGGCGCGGTCGGCGCTGCTGGGCCGGGACGTGGTGCTGCGCGCCGAACCGCGACCGGGGTCGGTGGCGCTGCTGGGGGCGCTGGAGCGGGTGGTGGCGGGGGCGCACGACTTCCGCGAACTGCGCCTGCTGGCCGCGCTGGGCGGCGGGCGGGTGAGCCTGCCGGGCGAGCTGGGCGAGGAGGCGGTGCGGCTGGTCGGCGGCGCGGGGACGGGCGCGGCGACCAGGCTAGGGGTGGAGGAGCAGGGGCTGTCGGGGCGGGAGCTGCGGCACCTGCTGCTGGACGTGCTGGGGCGCTGGCGCGAGCACGCGGCGAGCCCGGTGCTGGACAACGCCCAGCGGCGGGCGGCGGGGGTGGTGGTGCGCAGCTGCGAGGGGGTGCTGGTGGAGCTGGGCGGG
>NZ_JBQGCX010000825.1:0-9704 GCF_052038725.1 Actinosynnema sp. | reverse complement strand
ATGCCCGCCGACCGCTGCACGCCCGCAGGCTCCGGCGCGCCTGTCGACCCCGGCGCGCCCGCCGCGCCCGACATGCCCGCAGGCTCCGACATGCCCGCCGACCGCTGCACGCCCGCAGGGTCCGGCGCATCTGCCGCCCCCGGCGCGCCTGCCGCCCCCGACATGTCCGCAGGCTCCGGCGCGGCCCCGCCTTCCGGCGCGCCTCCGCGTCCCGGCGCGGCCCCACCCGCCCGTCCGCGCCCCGCTTGCGCGAGTCCCGCCGACCGGCGCCCCACCAGCCCGCGCCCCACCAGCCCAACCCCCACCGCCCCAACCCCCACCACCCCCCACGAGGCAGGCGCCCCCGTGACCCGCGACCCGTTCGTCGACGCCGTCCGCGCCCTCGCGATCACCGGCGTGGTGCTCGGCCACTGGCTGGTGACCGCGCTGGTGCTCACCGAGCACGGCGTGGTGCTGGACAGCCCGCTGCGCTGGATGCCCGAGCTCGCCCCGGTGACCTGGGTGCTCCAGACCCTGGGGCTGTTCTTCTTCGCAGGCGGGTTCGCCGCCGCGCGCTCGCGCGTGCCGTGGTGGGTCCGGGCGCGCCGGGTGCTGCCGTCGGTCGGGGTGCTGCTCGGGGTGTGGGCGCTGGTCCTGCTGGGGCTGTCGCTGCGCGGGCTGCCGCAGGAGACCGTGCTGGTCGTCGGGTGGCTGGTGGTGGGGCCGCTGTGGTTCCTCGGCGTGCACCTGGTGCTGCTGGCCTGCACGCCGGTGCTGCGCCGCCTCGGCTGGCCGGGGCTCCTCGGCGTCGTCCTGCTGGCCGCGCTCGACCTCGGGTGGATCAACGTGCTGCTGGTGTGGAGCGCGCCGTGGCAGCTCGGGCTGCTGCTGCGCGGTGGACCGGGCGGCGCCGACGAGCGGGCCTGGCGCTCGCGGGGCGCGGCGCTGCTGGTCGGCGGCGCGACCGCGTTCGCCCTGCTGGTCCGGTTCGCGGGCTACCCGGCCAGCGCGGTCGGCGTCCCCGGCGGCCAGTCGTCCAACCTGTTCCCGCCCTCACCGGCCGCGCTGGCGCTGGCCCTCGCCCAGATCGGCCTCGTGCTGCTGGTCCGCCCGAGGTTCCCCGCCCGGTGGGTCAACGACCGGGCGCTGCCGATCTACCTCGCCCACCAGAGCGCGCTGCTCGCCGTCGCCCTGGTCGGCGCGGTGCTCGGGGCCGTGCCCGGTCTGCTGACCGAGCCCGGCTCGCCCTCATGGGTGGTGCAGCGCCTCGCGTGGCTGCCAGTGCTCTGGTGCGCGCTGCTGGTCCTGCTTCGCGGCGCAGGCCAGCAGCGCCACCGCGATCGTCGCCCCGTGCAGCGCCAGCACCGAGCTGGTCGGCTCCAGCACCAGCATCGGCGGGACGCAGGCCAGCGCGGTCAGCAGCCACGGCCCCCGGTCGTGGCAGGCCCCGGAGCGGGCCACGTGCACCAGGTACCAGCCCAGGAGCAGGTGGATGAGGTTCTGCAGCGCGTCGACCTGGAGCCCGCCGAGGCTGCCCGCCTGGCCCGCGAACCCGGTCACCACGAACCCGACCACGCCCAGCGCGCCGTAGCCGACGCCGAGGGTGACCGCGAGCCTGGTGCGGTGCGTCTCCCTGGTCCGGCACAGCGGGAGCGCCTGGTGCCGCTCGAAGCGGTGGAACGCCCGCAGCAGCGGCAGCAGGAGCAGCACGAGCAGCGCGGGCCAGCGGGGGACGCCGGAGGTGAGCAGCCAGGTCACCGCGGTGCTCGGGGAGTCCAGCAGGCCCAGTGAGCCGACGACGGCGGCCAGCGCGGTCAGGTAGCCCAGGTACAGGGTCATGGGGGCGGTGCGCGCGTAGTGCACCACCCGCCACGGCGTGCCGTCCGCCAGCCACGCGGTCGCCCGCTCGCGCAGCAGCATCACCAGGCACAGCTGGCCCAGGGCCAGCACCAGCAGGAGCACCGTGGGCGACCCGGCGCCCTCGACGTCGTCGCCGGGCAGCGCGACCGCCGCGCCGGGGTGGCCGCCCAGCGCCAGCAGCGCGGCCAGCGCGGGCGCGGACACCAGCGCCAGGCCCGCGTACGCGGACCGGCGGACCCTGGCCAGCGAGCCGTCCGCGTAGCAGAAGCCCAGCTGCTGGAGCAGCAGCGCGCCCAGCACCAGGGTGGCGTAGCCGCCGGTGCGCCACTCGTGGGCGACCCGGACCGCGTCCACCACCGCCATCAGGGCGACCAGCGCGAACGGGGTGAGCAGGCGGGCCCTGCGGTGCAGCGCGGCCATGAGCGGGGTGGCGGCGACCGCGACCAGGTAGACGCCGACGAACCACAGCGGCTGGGCAATCAGCCTGCCGAACAGCTCGACGCCGTCCTCGGGCACGTCCAGCAGCTGCAGCGGCAGCGGCAGGACCAGCCAGGCCAGCACGAACGCCAGCACCGGGCGCAGCAGCCAGGTCAGCCTGCCGGTCAGGTAGCGGCCGTAGCCGCCGTGGTCGGCGCGCACGGCCTGCCAGGCGAGCAGGTTGGCGTGGCCGCCCGCGAAGAAGAACACCGGGACCGCCTGGAGCACCCAGGCGGCCACCCACAGCCACGGGGCGCCGAAGCCGGACCAGCGGGAGAGGGTGAGCAGCGACTGGCCCGCGACGACCAGGCCGAGGCTGGCCAGGCGCAGGAAGGTGGCGTACCGGTCGGGGCTGGCCGGGAGCGGCGCGGGGCGGGCGGCCTCGGGGCCCCCGTCGCCCTCGCCGGGCCCGCCCCCGCGGCGGGCGCGGGCGCCGGGGACGCGCGCCAGCAGCAGGAGCACGACCACGGCGCTGCCGAAGCCCCAGGCCAGCACCGGCTCGTGGCCGGGCGCGCTCCAGCGCTGCCGCCAGGAGTTGAACTCCAGGCCCGCCGCGTACACCGAGGCCACCGCGTGGCACTGCGACTCCGAGCCGCGCGGGTTGGCCCGGCAGCGGTCGTGCATGTCCAGCTCCAGCCGGGTGTCCAGCTCGCGGCGCGCGGACTGCGGGAGCGGCTGGCCCTTGATCTCGGCGTAGCGCAGCAGGTCGTAGCCGAGGTCGTGGGACTTGCAGGCCAGGTCGAAGTCCCAGCTCGTGGCGCCCGCCGGACCGGAGCAGTCGCCGGACGGGTCGGCCGCGCGCAGCGTGCCGTCCCCGGCGGGGACCGCGCTCGGGCTGCGGCCCATGACCGCGTCGAAGTCGGCGGGGAACGCGGCCAGCGGGTCGGCGGCGCTCGGGTGGCGCAGCGCGTCCACGGCCGCCGCCGCGGTCGCGGCGTCCCCGGTCAGCGGCTCGTCCTTGGCGGCGGTGGCCGGGCGCGAGGCGACCACACCGCAGACGAGGACCGCCAGGGTGACCAGGACGAAGCGGGACCAGGCGGGCAGCCGGGCGAGGAGGTCGAGCCCCGGCCAGCCCCGCGCGGTGCGTTCGGCTGCGCTCATTGGGCGGAGAGATTACGGAACGAAAACGGCGAGGCCAAGGGGTCACTTCGGGTGAACCCCGGATTCGTTGTGCGCGCGAAGGATCGGAACGGGATCACCACGGTGCGCGGACCTCCTCGGCTGCCGTGCGCAAAACGCGTCCGAAACGGGCTCGGGCGCGTGCTGACCTGCGCGGGGCCCGGTCCGCGAGGGGCGTGAACACCCTGGGTGAACTATTTGGTCACCGGGTGGAACGGCAGGCGCGGCCGGGAACTTGAGAACATTGGCACATCGGGTGCCTGCGGTGAATTCGACCCCTGCTGCACCCCGTCGACCAGTCCTCACTGCGGAGAGTGCGCATTGATCAGGCGAGGGTGAAGAGCATTGTCCGGGTCAACGGCGCGCGTTCCGGTGAATGCGCGGCGGGATCGGTCCGGCGGGTCGGTCCGGCGGGTGCGGGGAGGCGGTTCAGGCGGGCTGGCCGGTCCGCGGCGCGCCGGACGAGGTGATCGACGCCAGCGCCATCCTGGTCAGCAGGGCGGCCATCTGCTCGCGGTCCAGGTGCGCGCTGTGCGGGGTGGAGTTGATCAGGCCGAAGACCGCGTGCGCGGCGGCCCGCGCGGTCGGCTCGTCCACCCCGCGCACGCCGTCCTGGACGACCCGCACCCACACCTCGACGTAGCCGCGCTGGAGCGCCCGGACCCGCCTGCGGTCCGGGTCGGTCAGGTTGGCCAGGTTGCGCATCTGCACGGTGATCAGCGCCGGGTCGTCCAGCGCGAAGTCCACGTGCCAGCCGACCAGCGCGCGCAGCGCGGCCTCCGGGTCGGCGGCGGCGTCGACCCTGGCCCGGCCGCCGTCGAGCAGGCGCTCGCTGATGGCGGTCAGCATCTCGCCGAGCATCGCGTCCTTGCTGCGGAAGTGCCGGTAGAGGGCGGGCCCGGAGATGCCGACCGCGGCGCCGATGTCGTCGATCCCCACGCCGTGGAAACCGTGGCGGGCGAACAGCTCGGCCGCCGCCGAGAGGATCTGCTCGCGCCGGGTCTGCTTCGCGGTCGGGGTCACGGGCCCATCCTAATCGAGCGCGCGGACGTGAGTAAACGATCGTTAACAGAGTTGCCCGCCACCTGGGAACCGGAAAGGCCGACATCCGCGCCGGAAAGCGATCAGATCTCGCATTACCCGCGGGTAACACCGATGGGCGACCCCGGACCCCCGAACCGCGGGCGATCGTGGCCGGTGGCCCGGCGTGCGCGGCCCCGGACCAGGTCAGCCGCGCGCCCGACGCCCCGGCGCGACTCCGGTCCCGCCCGGTGCCCCCGACGTGGCATTGCCGGAATCGCCGGGATGGTGGACGGTTGGCGTTAACCGTCGCTAACATCAGGCGAGGTTAACGACCGCTAACCGCGAGGGGAGTCCATGGCAGCCCCCGTCCTGCGCAGCACCGCCGACCGGGCGTCCGACGCGTTCCGGCGCGGCGTCGAGGCGCACACCGCGCTGACCGCCGACCTGCGCGCCCGGCTCGCCGCCGCCGCGACCGGCGGCCCCGAGAAGGCCCGCGCCCGGCACGTCGAGCGCGGCAAGCTGCTGCCCCGCGACCGGGTCGACGCCCTGCTCGACCCCGGCTCCCCGTTCCTGGAGCTGTCCCCGCTCGCCGCGAACGGCCTGTACGGCGACGAGGCCCCCGGCGCGGGCGTCATCACCGGCGTCGGCCGCGTCGAGGGCCGCGAGTGCGTGGTGGTCGCCAACGACGCCACCGTCAAGGGCGGCACCTACTACCCGATGACGGTCAAGAAGCACCTGCGCGCCCAGGAGGTGGCGCTGCACAACCACCTGCCGTGCGCCTACCTGGTCGACTCCGGCGGCGCGTTCCTGCCCCGCCAGGACGAGGTGTTCCCCGACCGCGAGCACTTCGGCCGGATCTTCTTCAACCAGGCCACCATGTCCGCGCGCGGCATCCCGCAGATCGCCGCCGTCCTCGGCTCCTGCACGGCGGGCGGCGCGTACGTGCCCGCCATGAGCGACGAGGCCGTGATCGTCCGGGGCCAGGGCACGATCTTCCTGGGCGGCCCGCCGCTGGTGAAGGCCGCCACCGGCGAGGTCGTCACCGCCGAGGAGCTCGGCGGCGGCGAGCTGCACTCGCGGGTCTCCGGCGTCACCGACCACCTCGCCGAGGACGACGCGCACGCCCTCGCCATCGTCCGCTCCATCGTCGGCACGCTCGGCCCCCGCGCGCCCCGCCCGTGGGAGGTCGCGCCGACCGAGGAGCCCGCGCACGACCCGGCCGACCTCTACGGGGTCGTCCCGGTCGACAGCCGCACCCCGTACGACGTGCGCGAGGTCATCGCCAGGGTGGTCGACGGCAGCCGGTTCCAGGAGTTCAAGCGCGAGTACGGGCAGACCCTCGTCACCGGGTTCGCCCGGATCCACGGCCACCCGGTCGGGATCGTGGCCAACAACGGCGTGCTGTTCGGCGAGTCCGCGCTCAAGGGCGCGCACTTCATCCAGCTCTGCGACCAGCGCGGCGTGCCGCTGGTGTTCCTGCAGAACATCAGCGGGTTCATGGTCGGCCGCGAGTACGAGGCGGGCGGCATCGCCAAGCACGGCGCGAAGATGGTCACCGCCGTCGCCTGCGCCCGCGTCCCCAAGTTCACCGTCGTCATCGGCGGCTCGTTCGGCGCGGGCAACTACTCGATGTGCGGGCGGGCCTACTCGCCCCGCTTCCTGTGGATGTGGCCCAACGCCCGCATCTCCGTCATGGGCGGCGAGCAGGCCGCGTCCGTCCTGGCCACCGTCCGGCGCGACCAGCGGCCCGACTGGTCCGCCGAGGACGAGGAGGCCTTCAAGGCCCCCATCCGCGCCCAGTACGAGGACCAGGGCAACCCCTACTACTCGACCGCCCGGCTGTGGGACGACGGCGTGATCGACCCGCTGGACACCCGCGCCGTGCTCGGCCTGGCGCTGTCCGCGGCGGCGAACGCCCCGCTCGACCCCGTCGGCTACGGCGTCTTCCGGATGTGATGCGCGTGTTCGACACCGTCCTGGTCGCCAACCGAGGCGAGATCGCCGTCCGGGTCGTCACGGCGCTGCGCCGCGCGGGCGTCCGGTCCGTCGCGGTGTTCAGCGACGCCGACGCGGACGCCCTGCACGTGCGGCTGGCCGACACCGCCGTGCGCATCGGGCCCGCCGCCGCCCGCGACAGCTACCTCGACGCGGGCCGGATCGTCGCCGCCGCGCTGGAGACCGGCGCGCGGGCCGTCCACCCCGGCTACGGGTTCCTCGCCGAGAACGCCGGGTTCGCCCGCGCCTGCGCCGAGGCGGGCCTGGTGTTCATCGGGCCGCCCGTGCGGGCCATCGAGGTCATGGGCGACAAGATCCAGGCCAAGCTCACCGCCGCAGCCGCCGGGGTGCCGGTGGTGCCGGGGCGCGCCGAACCCGGCATGGGCGACGACGAGCTGATCGCCGCCGCCACCGAGATCGGGTTCCCGGTGCTGGTCAAGCCGTCCGCAGGCGGCGGCGGCAAGGGGATGCGGCTGGTGCGCGAGGCCACCGGGCTGCGCGAGGCCGTCGAGTCCGCCCGGCGGGAGGCGCGCGCGTCCTTCGGGGACGACGCGCTGCTCGTGGAGCGGTACGTGTCCGACCCCCGGCACATCGAGATCCAGGTCCTCGCCGACGCGCACGGCACGACCGTGCACCTGGGCGAGCGCGAGTGCAGCCTCCAGCGCAGGCACCAGAAGGTGATCGAGGAGGCGCCCTCGCCGCTGCTCGACGCGGACGCGCGCGAGGCCATGGGGCGCTCGGCCGTGCTGGCCGCCGAGTCGGTCGGCTACGTCGGCGCGGGCACCGTCGAGTTCATCGTGGACGGCACGACCGGCGAGCACTTCTTCCTGGAGATGAACACCCGGCTCCAGGTCGAGCACCCGGTCACCGAGCTGGTCACCGGCGTCGACCTGGTCGAGCAGCAGCTGCGCGTGGCCGCCGGGGAACCGCTCGGGTTCACCTCCGTCGAGCTGCGCGGGCACGCCGTGGAGGCGCGGGTGTACGCGGAGGACCCGGCGCGCGGGTTCCTGCCCACCGGCGGGCGGGTGCTGCTGCTGCGCGAGCCCGACGGGGTGCGGGTGGACTCGGCGCTGCGCGAGGGCCTGGTGGTCGGCAGCGACTACGACCCCATGCTGGCCAAGGTGATCGCGCACGGCGCCACCCGCGCCGAGGCGCTGCGCAGGCTCGACGCCGCGCTGTCCCGGACCGCCGTGCTCGGCGTGACCACCAACGTGCCGTTCCTGCGGGCGCTGCTGGCCCACCCGGACGTGCGCGCCGGGCGGCTCGACACCGGGCTGGTGGAGCGCTCGCTCGACGCGCTGCTGCCCGGCGGCACGCCCGACGACGTGCTCGTGGCGGCGGGCTGCGACCGGTTCCTCGGGCTGGGCGGGGCCGACCCGTGGGAGCGGCTCACCGGCTGGCGGGTCGGCGAGCGCGCCTGGGCGCGGGGGGTGCTCGACGGCGCCGCGGTGCGGGTGCGCGGCGTCGCGCCCGACGTGGAGGTGCGCGTCGGCGACGCCGACCCGGTGCGGGTGACCGCGCGGCGCGAGGGCGACGAGCTGGTCGTCGGCGCGCGCCGGTACGCGGTGGCCCGCGACGGGGACGCGCTGTGGCTCGGCCGCGACGGCGGGGCCTGGCAGGTCGTGGAGACCACCCCCGACGTGGCCGCCGCGCGCGGGGCCTCGTCCGGCGGACCGGTCACCAGCCCCATGCCGGGGACGGTGCTGCTGGTGCGCGCCGCCGAGGGCGAGAGCGTCGTCGCCGGGCAGGCGCTGTTCGTGGTCGAGGCGATGAAGATGGAGCACACCGTCGCCGCGCCGGTCGACGGTGTGCTCACCGGGGTACGGGTCCGGCCCGGCGACCAGGTCGCGCTGGACGAGCAGTTGGCCGCAGTACTGCCACCCGAGGAGTGAGGGCGTTGTTGGACTTCCGGCTCGACGAGGAGCACGAGGCGCTGCGCGCCACCGTGCGGCGGTTCGCCCGCGAGGAGGTGGCGCCCGTCATCGGCGGGTTCTACGAGCGGGAGGAGTTCCCGTACGACCTCGTCGCGAAGATGGGGCGGATGGGCCTGTTCGGGCTGCCCGTGCCCGAGGAGCACGGCGGGATGGGCGGCGACTACTTCGCGCTGTGCCTGGCGCTGGAGGAGCTGGGGCGGGTCGACTCGTCCGTCGCGATCACCCTGGAGGCCGGGGTGTCGCTGGCGGTCATGCCGCTGCTGCGGTTCGGCACCGACGAGCAGAAGGCCCGCTGGCTGCCCGCGCTGGCCGCGGGCGAGGCGCTGGGGGCGTTCGGCCTGACCGAGCCCGGCGGCGGCTCCGACGCGGGCGCGCTGCGCACCACCGCGCGCCTGGAGGACGGGCAGTGGGTGCTCAACGGCACCAAGGCGTTCATCACCAACTCGGGCACCTCGATCACCTCGCTGGTGACCGTCGCCGCCGTGACCGGCCGCAAGCCGGACGGCCGCCCGGAGATCTCCACGATCATCGTGCCCGCCGGGACGCCGGGGCTGGCCGTGGGCAGCAAGTACTCCAAGGTCGGCTGGAACGCCTCGGACACGCACGAGCTGTCGTTCCAGGACTGCCGGGTGCCCGAGGAGAACCTGCTCGGCGAGCGGGGGCGCGGGTACGCCCAGTTCCTGCGCACCCTCGACGAGGGCCGGGTGGCGATCGCCGCGCTCGGCGTCGGGCTGGCCCAGGGGTGCGTGGACGAGTGCGTGCGCTACGCCAAGGAGCGGGAGGCGTTCGGCTCGCCGATCGGGCGGTACCAGGCGATCCAGTTCAAGATCGCCGACATGGAGGTGCGGGCCCACACCGCGCGGCTGGCGTACTACCAGGCGGCGTCGAAGATGCTGCGCGGCGAGCCGTTCAAGCGGGAGGCGGCCATCGCGAAGCTCGTGTCGTCCGAGGCGGCGATGGACAACGCGCGCGAGGGTGCGCAGGTGTTCGGCGGGTACGGGTTCATGAACGAGTACCCGGTGGGGCGGTTCTACCGGGACGCGAAGATCCTGGAGATCGGCGAGGGCACCAGCGAGGTGCAGCGGATGCTGATCGCGCGGGAGCTGGGGCTGGTGAGCTGACCCGGCCCGCGCGAGGCGGGGGGTGGTCCGCTCCGGGCCACCCCTGGACATAACATGAGGTTAGGCTAACCTACCCTCGAATTGTCCCGTGGGCGCCCCGCACACCGGAACCGCCGCAACCGTTCGAAAGCAGCCACCACCATGTCCAACGCCAGTGCCACCCGCCCCACCCGCCGCGGCATACTCGCCGCCGGCG
>NZ_JBQGCX010000824.1:0-1598 GCF_052038725.1 Actinosynnema sp. | reverse complement strand
AGCAGCGGCTCACCTCGGCCTACCAGGCGCTGTTCCGCAACACGCCGGTGGAGACCAGGGACGGTCGGGGGAACGCCGCGCGCGGCTGGTTCTACCTCGACATGGAGAAAGCGCTCCTCGCCGACGTCGAGCGCGACGAGGCCGTGCTCTTCGTCCCCGAGAGCAGGATCGTCGTCGACTCCCACCGACGTCCCCTGCTCGACCTGTCCACGCCGGACGGGGAGTACGCGAACCGCATGTTCCCCTGCTCGGTCGTGTTCAGCTCGACGGAGTGGATGAAGGGCTTCCTCAGCCACGTCTCCGGGCGGCAGGCCGAGAACATGGACCTGTGGGGCCGGTTCAGCGACACCGTGATCAAGCGGTTCGAGCAGTACCAGCTGCCGGTGATCGCGCTGGACAAGGGCACGCCCCGGCAGGCGGTGTGCCAGGTCTTCGAGAGGGTCAACACCGGCGGGGTCACCCTGACCGTCTTCGAACTGCTGACCGCGACCTTCGCGGCGCACGACTTCGACCTCCGCGTCGACTGGGAGAGGCGTCGGGCGCGGTGGGGCGGACACCGGAGCCGGATCCTCTCCGGCGTCTCGAGCACGGACTTCCTGCAGGCGGTGACCCTGCTGGCCTCGTACGAGCGCCGCAGGGCCGTGCTGGAGGCGGGGGCGGACGAGAGCGCCGCCCCGCGCGTCGGCTGCCGCCGGGCGGACATGCTCAGCCTCCCCCTGGCCGAGTACCTCAAGTGGGCGCCTTCGGTGACCGAGGGCTTCGCGCGGGCCACGAGGTTCCTGCACGACCAGTGCGTCTTCGAGCCCCGCTACCTGCCCTACGGCAGCCAGCTGACCGTGCTGTCCGTGATCTTCACCCTGCTCGGAGCCGAGGCGGAGACCGACGAGGCGGGGCGGAAGATCGCCCGCTGGTACTGGTCGGGGGTCTTCGGCGAGATCTACGGGGGGACCGGCGAGACGCACTTCTCCCGCGACGTGCTGGAGGTCGTCGCCTGGGTGACCGGTCGGGGCGGGGAGCCGAGCATCTTCCAGGACGTCAAGTTCACCCGCAGCAGGCTGTGGTTCCTGCGCACCAGAAACGCCGCCGCCTACAAGGGGCTCTACGCGCTGCTGCTCAAGACGGGTGCGGTGGACTGGGGGGACGGGAGAGCCATGTCCGTCGTGGGCTACTTCGACTACGCGGTCGACATCCGCTACATCTTCCCCAAGGCGTGGTGCGCCAAGAAGGGGATCCCCTCCGCCGACTACAACTCCATCCTCAACAAGACGCCCCTGAGCGCCAGGGTGAACCGCTTGATCAGCGGCAGGCCGCCTTCCGTCTACCTCCCCGCGCTGGCCAGGGACGCCGGGGTCACCGGGGAGTCGGTCGACCGGAACGTCCGGACGCACCTGATCGCGGACGGGGAGCTGCGGGCCAACGACTTCGACGCGGTCATGGAGGCCCGGCAGGAGGAGTTGTACGAGCTGGTCCAGAAGGCGATGGGGGCGACCGGGTGCGCGTGAACAGCCGAAGACGGGAGCGGGGCCACGGAAGAAACCCAGGCCCCGCACCCCGTGGTGCCCCCCGCACGCATAGAACCATCGCACCCCCCACCGGAG
>NZ_JBQGCX010000823.1:0-2148 GCF_052038725.1 Actinosynnema sp. | reverse complement strand
GAGACCTGGGTGAGGATGTCGATGCAGTACTTCTCCTCCTCGACCATCCGCTGGATGCCGCGCACCTGCCCCTCGATGCGCCGTAGCCGCTTGAGGTGGGCCTGCACCGCGGCGTCGTTGCCCTCGAGGTGTCCGTGCTGCTCGCTCATGAGGTCGACTATACCCCTAGGGGGTATGGAGTTTACGTTGTAGTTCACCCGTGGGGGTGAAATAAGTGGTGGTGGCACCGCGGTGATCGTGTTCTGGGTCGTCGCGGGTTACTGTCACAACGACGGTCGGGGGGTCGTCGAGGGCGGATCTTCCGACCCTCTGTGACGACTGTGAGGACCGATCATGGACATCCGCATCGCCCTGCTGGGCGGCGACGAGCTGGTCAGGCGAGGCCTCGACGGCATGCTCAGGACCCTCGGTGGCTTCGAGCTCGGCTCGGTCAAGGACCGCGAGCGCGCTCCGATCGACGTGGCACTGGTCGAGACCTACGGCACCGCGCGCGGCGACATGACGCTGCAGCGCGCCGTGGCCGACCCCTACGTCCGGCGGGTGGCCGTCTACACCTGGAACCACCACCCCGGCCTGGCCCACGAGTCGCTCGGCAACGGCGTGAGCGGCTACCTCTCCAAGAGCCTCAACGCAGCGCAGCTCGGGCGTGCCCTCCGCGGGATCCACCTCGGCGAGACCGTCGTCGCCCCGGTGGTGCCGGCGCTGCCGACCAAGGAGCTGCGCTCCACCACCGAGCTCGACCTGCTGACCGTGCGAGAGCGGGAGACGCTCGGGCACATCGCGACGGGCAAGAGCAACGACGAGATCGCCCGCCAGATGCAGATCTCGCTGAACTCGGTGAAGTCCTACATCCGCAACGCCTATCGCAAGACGGGCGTGCAGAGCCGCAGCCAGGCGGTCCTGTGGGCCGTCTCGCACGGCCTCGGGGCGGAGGCGCTCAACGGGATGCCGGTCGAGGCCTCGCCGCGCGCCTGACCGGGGGCGTCCACTCGCCGCGCGAGATCAGCACCTCGCGCAGCACGTCGGGCCGGTCGGTGATCACACCGTCCACGCCCATGTCGAGGAGCGTACGCATCGTGGCCGGGTCGTCGACGGTCCACACGACGACCCGGATGCCGAGCTCGTGGGCCCGCGCGATCACCCGCTCGGAGTGGATCGGCATCCGGCCGAGCCGCAGCGGCACGTGCGCGAAGGCGCCCCCGGCGACGCCCAGCGGTCGTACGCCCCCGCGCGAGCACGCGATCAGCGCCGTCAGCGCGCGCCAGCCGAGCGCGGTGGTGACGCCCGGCGCCTCGTCCTGGAGGCTGCGCAGCCAGCGGCTCCACGCGCCGGCGACGCGCACCCGCTCCGCCCAGCCGGGGTTCGCGCGCAGCAGCCGCGCCATCGCGCCGATCGACGCCTCGTCCTTGAGGTCGATCGCGAACCGCGCCTGCGGGAACGTCGCCATCGCCTCGGTCAGCGTCGGGACCTGGTCGGTGCCGTCCACGCGGAGGCGGCGCAGGTCGGCGAGGTCGACGTCCGCCACCCGGCCCGGGTGGCCCGTGACCCGCGCCAGCGACGCGTCGTGGAAGCAGACCACGTGGCCGTCGCGGGTGGTGCGGACGTCGGTCTCGAGGTAGGTCAGGCCCAGCGAGGTGGCCCGCCCGAAGGCGGCCAGCGTGTTCTCGGGCGCGAGCCCCATGCCGCCGCGGTGGGCGATGGCGAGCGGTCCGTCCTGGTCCCCGTAGCGGGCGCCGTGGCTGGTCACGCGCCCAGCATGGAACGGCCCCGCCGGGCGTGTCGCGCCCGGACGGGGCCGTGGAGCGAGTGTTCACCGAGGCTTCGCGCCCCGGTCGGCGCCCTCAGCTCCGGTAGCCACCCAGCAGCTCGGCGAGGCGCAGGTGCGGCTGCGCCTCGTCCTTGCGGCCCTTGCGCTGCAGGGCGCGCCCGAGCAGCAGGTGGGCGTAGGGCTCGTTGGGGTCGTGCTCGAGCAGCTCGGTGGCGACCCTGATGGTGCCGTCGAGCTGCGCGGAGTGGAAGAGCGCGCGCGCCAGCAGCAGGCGTACGTCGGTCAGCTCGTGCACCACCTCGCCCGGGTCGTCGAGCAGCTCGGTCAGCATCACCGCGGCCTCGCGGTAGGCGCGCTCCTCGAAGAGCGCCTGGGCGCGG
>NZ_JBQGCX010000822.1:0-3239 GCF_052038725.1 Actinosynnema sp. | reverse complement strand
GGCCGCGGCGGTGGTGGCCACCGCGTTCGCCGAGCGGTTCAACCGGGCCCAGCTCGGGGTTCTCGTCCGGGTGAACGCGCTGCTGGGACAGGAAGAACCGGCGGAGCGCTCAGGTCCGTGACAGCCGGAGGGCGAGGACCTGGAGGGGACCGGCGGGTCCGGGTAGTCGGCCTGGGCGGCGGTGAAGAACTCGGCCGGGGTGGCGATGCGCACCCGCGGGGAGCCCTCCAGGTCCGCGGTGCGGCGCGCGCGGGCCAGTTCCGCGCCGCTCCGCTCGGCGTCACCTCCCCGCCGGGCAGGTTCGTGTCCGACTCGACCCACGTGCCGCCCACCGGCACGAAGCGGCCCACCGCCAGCCGGGGCGCCGAGCGGCACCCAGGCGTTGCGCGGATTACGGCGGGGCGGAGGCGTTCGTCCAGGACACGGGCCAGCGGTCGCCCCACCAGCAACCGGCCACTGTGCATCCGGCCTCCCCGCTCCAGCGGTCCTCGCAACCGCTTCGAGCCCGGCGCAGTCCGGCGCTCAGGGCAGGTTCCCGCCACCCCGGCCTCGTTTCGACTGACACTGAAGCGATAGTGCAGGAATATTGTGGAATCACCTGTCACACCCCGCTCCCCCACCTCGTCCTCCCCCGGAAGCACCGAACAGCGGAGGGATGACGATGAAGATCGCAGTGGCCGGTGGGACCGGGACCGTGGGCCGCAAGGTCGTCGCGGCGGTGGAGTCGGCCGGGCACGAGGCCGTGGTGCTGTCGCCGTCGCGCGGCGTCGACCTGGTCACCGGCGAGGGGCTCGACGCGGCGCTCGCCGGGTGCGCGGGCGTGATCGACGTGGCGAACACGGCGGTGTGGGACCGGGAGAGCGCCGAGCGGTTCTTCGGGACCGTGGCGACCAACCTGGTCGAGGGGTGCGCGCGGCACGGGGTCGGGCACCTGGTGGTGCTGGGGATCGTCGGGACCGACGAGGTGGACCTCGGTTATTACTACGGCAAGCGCCTCCAGGAGCGGATCGTCTCCGAGGGGCGGGTGCCGTGGACGATCCTGCGGGCCACCCAGTTCTTCGAGTTCGCCGAGCAGAACACCGCGCGGGTCGAGGGGGAGGTGGTGGAGCTGATGCCGATGCTGTCGCAGCCGGTGGCGACCGAGGACGTGGCCGAGCGGCTGGTCGAGCTGGTCACCGGGGAGCCGCAGGGACGCGCGAGGACGTTGGCGGGGCAGGAGAAGCTCACACTGGCGGAGATGGCGCGGCGGCTGTTCGAGCGCACCGGCGACCGGCGGGAGATCCGGGTGCAGGAGCTGGGCGAGGTCGGGGCGCAGCTCGCGTCCGGCGCGCTCACCCCCTCCGGCGAGCACGACCGGGGCAAGCGCACGTTCGCGGACTACCTGGCGGCGCTGGAGGTCTGACTGGGCCGGGGTGCGGTCCCGGTGGGCCGCACCCGCTCCACCACCGTGCGCGCGACCACGTCGCCGAGCCGCTGCCGCTTCGGCGTGACCGCGATCAGCACCGCGCCGACCAGCCCGAACAGCTGCCCGTCGACGGCCATCACCAACCACCGCAGCAGGTTCGCGCCGAGCGTCGGCTCGCCGCCGTCGAGCGCGCGCACCCGGATGCCCACCAGCCGCATCCCCGGCGACGCGCCGCCGTTGCGCAGCGGCGACCACACGTGCACCCAGAGCGCGCTCAGCAGCAGCGCCCCCGCGTACGACCAGGCCACGACCGGGATGACGTGAGGGCCTGCCTCGCGGCTGAGCAGACCCCGGTCGATCAGCACCAGCGCGAGCGCGAACAGCCCCACCGCGAACAGCGCGGAGACCACCGCGGCGAGCAGGTTGTCGAGCGCGAACTGGGCGTAGCGGCGGAGCACGACCGGCTCGGCGTCGATGGGCACGGGTGACACCGTAGTCACCGCCACCACCCCCGCGAGCACTAGACCGGGCGGCGGGTCTCGTCCGCGCGGACGACGCGCCCGCCGGGGTCCGCGCACCAGGGTGGGCGCCGGACACCCGCACCCGGACGAGGGGAGAACCCTTGCGCAACAAGGTATCCGTTCTCATGGCGGCGACGCTCGCGTTGACCGCCGCGCCACCCGCCCACGCCGGACCGGCCGATCCGGCCCGGCAGTACGCGGACCAGGCCGTCACCTGGGGCGAGTGCGCGTTCACCCCCACCGCGCCGCTGGAGTGCGCGCTGATCACCGTGCCGAGGGACTGGGCGGACCCCGGTTCCGGCGCGGAGCTGGAGGTGTCGATCAGCCGCAGCCGGGCGACCGGCGGGCGTCGGGGCGCGATGCTGGTCAACCCCGGCGGCCCCGGCGGTCAGGGCGCAGGCCTCGCGGGCGACCTGGCCGCGCTCGCGCCGGACCTGGCCGGGGCGTACGACCTGATCGGCATGGACCCGCGCGGCACGGGGCAGCAGGGCGTGGCGGGCAGCGCGTTCACCTGCGAGGTGCCTGCCGACCGGCTGCCCACCGGGCTGCTCGACGCGCGGGACCGCTCGGCGGCCAGCCTCGCCGAGCACGCGAAGGAGCCCAGGGCGGTCGCCGAGGCCTGCCAGAGCGACGCCCGCACCCCGTACGTCACCACCTGGCAGACCGCGCACGACGTGGACCTCGTGCGCGCGCTGCTGGGCGAGGAGCGGTTGCACTACCTGGGCTACTCGTACGGCTCGTGGCTGGGCGCGAAGTACGCGTCGCTGTTCCCCGACCGGGTCGGCAAGGTCGTGCTGGACTCCAGCGTGAACTGGCAGGGCCGGTTGCAGGCGGCGTTCGAGGCGTGGCCGCAGATCGGCGACCGGCAGTTGGAGCAGCAGTACTTCCCGTGGCTGTCCAGGCAGTTCCCGGACGCGGTGGGCGAGGACCCGCGCGGCGCGTGGGAGCGGGCGCGGGAGGTGTACGCCGGGCACGGCGTGGCGCCGGACGCGTACGACCGGATCTTCGTCGGGATGGGCAACGAGCTGGTCTGGCTGCTGTCGGCGGCGGTCCTGGTCGCGGCGCTGGGCGAGGACCCCGGGACGCCGGAGGCGCTGCGGGCGCGGCTGGACGAGGTGTCGGCGCGCGAGTTCGGCGTGCCGCTGAGCGGGCTGACCCCGGCGAGGGTGGCCGAGGGGCTTGCGGACCACACCTCGTACCCCGGCACGTACTACGCGGTGACCTGCGGCGACGAGGTGCCCCGGACGGCGGCGCGGAACAAGGCGCTGAGCGACCGGCAGGGCCCGAGGTGGCCGGTGTTCGGCTGGGCGTAC
>NZ_JBQGCX010000821.1:0-3186 GCF_052038725.1 Actinosynnema sp. | reverse complement strand
AGGCCAGCCGGTTGACGATGGCGCGGTGCGCGACGACGACGCCCTTGGGCCGTCCGGTGGAGCCGGAGGTGTAGATCAGGTACGCCGGGTCGTCGGGGGCGGGGGCGGGCAGGTCGGCGCCGCGGTCCTCCCCCTGGCGCTCATCACCGAGGCAGTCCCCCTGGCGCAGCACGACGTCCGCGCCCGAGTCGGCGAGCATGAACTCGACCCGGTCGGCCGGGTAGTCCAGGTCCAGCGGCAGGTACGCGGCCCCGGAGCGCAGCACGCCCAGCAGCGCCACGACCAGCTCCGCCGAGCGCGGGATCGCGACGGCCACGACCTTCCCCGCGCCGCGCTCGCGCAACCCGCGCGCGACGGCGGCCGAGCGGCGGTCGAGCTCGGCGTAGGTGAGGGTGGCGCCCTCGAAGACGACGGCCACCGCGTCCGGGGTCTGGGCGACGCGCGCGGCGATGCGGTCGACCAGGGTGTCCTCCGGCACGGCCACGGCCTGCCCGGTCTGCGCGGCCAGCCACTCGGCCTCGCCGGGCGTGACGAGGGGGACGCGGGCCACCGGCCGGTGCGGGTCGGCGGCGAAGACCTCCAGCAGCCGCACCAGGCGGTCGGCGAGCGCGGCGGCCTCGGCGTCGGGCACCCGGTGCTTGATCCGCAGCTCCAGCCGCTCGCCGGGGATCGCGATCAGGGCGAGCGGGTAGTGGACGCGGTCGCGGACCTCGACGTCGGTGACCACGTCGGGGAAGTTCTCGACCACGACGAGCGTGTCGAACAGCTCGCCCTGACCGGCCGCCCGCTGGATCTCGGCGAGGCCGAGGTGCTGGTGGTCCAGCAGCGCGGCCTGCTCGTCCTGGAAGCGGGTGAGGACCTGGGCGAGGGTGTCGGCGGGCGACCAGCGCTGCCGCACCGGCACGGTGTTGATGAACAGGCCCACGGCGGACTCGATGCCCTCGACCTCGGCGGGGCGCCCGGCGACGGTGCTGCCGAACACCACGTCCCGCCTGCCGGTTCGGCCGCCGACCAGCAGGCCCCAGGCGCCGTGCAGCACGGAGCCGGTGGTCAGGCCGAGCCTGCGGGCGGCGGCGGTGAGCGCGGCGGTGGCCTCGGCGGTCAGGAACGCGCTGTGCTGGCCGTGCCGGGGGGAGGGGTCGGGGACGACGCGGGTCGGTTCGTCCACATCGGACAGCGCCGCGCGCCAGGCGGCGCGGGCGGCGTCGGTGTCGCGGGTGGCGAGCCAGCGGTGGTAGGCGAGGTGGTCGGGCGCGCCGACCCGGCCGCCGTCCAGCTCGCGGCGCAGCAGGCCGACCGACCAGCCGTCGACCAGGATGTGGTGCAGCGTCAGGACGAGCTTGTCGCCGACGGCGGCGGCGCGCAGCAGCGGCGGGTGCTCCAGGTCGAAGCCGCCCGCCCGTTCCGCGGCCAGCACCCGCTCCAGGTCGGCGTCCGCCGGGTACTCGTGCCAGGGCAGTTCGGCGTGCGGCGGCACGAGCTGCACGACCTCGCCGCGCGCGCCCTGGCCGAACCCGGCGCGCAGCGCGGGGTGCCGGTCCAGCAGGCCCTGCACGTCGGCGCGCCGCACCGCGCGGCCCAGCGACAGGACCTCCTGCACCAGGTAGGAGTCGTCCGCGTCGAAGCGGGAGTGGAAGTAGAAGCCCTGCTGGAGCGGGGAGGCGGGCAGCACCTCGTGGTCGCCGGGGAACTGCGCGACCAGGTCGGCGGGCAGCAGCTCCACGTCCGCGTCGGCCCGCGCGCCGACGGGGCGGGAGGCGGCGGCCAGGTTCGCCGGGGTGCGGTGCTCGAACACCTGCGCCGGGGTGATCACCAGTCCGGCGGCGCGGGCGCGGGAGACGACCTGCATGGCGACGATGCTGTCGCCGCCCAGCTCGAAGAAGTTGTCGTGCACGCCGGGCTTGAGGCCCAGCACGGCGGTGAACGCGTCGACCAGGACGTGCTCGGCCGGGGTGGTGGCGGGGGCGTCGCCGCCCAGCGCGGTCCAGTCCGGGTCCGGCAGCGCCTTGTCGTCCAGCTTCCCGTTGGGGGTCAACGGGAGCGGGCCGGACATCGGCACCACGACCGAGGGGACCATGTGCTCGGGCAGCAGCGCGGCGGCCCGCTCGCGCAGCTCCGCGGGTTCGGCGCTACCGGTGAGGTAGGCGACCAGGCGCTTGACGCCCCGGTGGTCGCGGCGCACCCGCACCGCCGCCTGCGCGACGCCGGGCTGGGCCATGAGCACGCTCTCGACCTCGCCGGGCTCGACCCGGAAGCCCCGGATCTTCACCTGCCCGTCCGCGCGGCCCAGGAAGTCCAGGCTGCCGTCGGCGCGCCAGCGAACCCGGTCACCGGTGCGGTACATGCGGGAACCGGCCTCGCCGAAGGGATCGGCGACGAAGCGGGCGGCGGTGAGCGCGTGCTGCCCGTGGTAGCCGCGCGCCAGGCCGCGACCGCCGACGTACAGCTCGCCCTCCACGCCGACCGGGACCGGTCGCAGCGCGGAGTCCAGGACGTAGCAGCGGGTGTTGGGGTCGGGCACGCCGATCGGCACCGGCCCGGTCCAGTCCGGCTGCGCGGGCCACAGCGTCGAGTTCACGGTGGCCTCGGTGAGGCCGTAGGCGGCGACCACGCCCATCCGGCGCGCCCAGCGGGCGATCAGCTCGGACGGCACGGTCTCGGTGCCCACCACCAGGACCGCGCCCTCCGGCAGCTCGCACTCGGCGGGCAGCGCGGCCACCAGCGACGGCGGCAGGATCATGTGCGTGGCCCCGTGCTCGGCCAGGTACTCGGTCAGCTCGGGGCCCGCGACGCGGCGGTGCGAGGGCACGACGATCGCGCGCCCGCCGACGCCCAGGGACATGCACAGGTCCCACACCGCGACGTCGAAGCCGACCGACGCGAACTGGGCGACGCGGCTGGATTCGGTGACGCCGAGGCGGTCGACGGCGGTGGCGATGAGGCTGCCGACGCCCTCGTGCGTGACGACGACGCCCTTGGGGCGGCCGGTGGAGCCGGAGGTGTAGATGACGTACGCGGCCTGGTGCAGCTTGATGTCCAGCCCGAGGTCGCTGCCGTCGTCCGGCAGGTCCCAGGCGTGGTCCTCGGTGATCACCAGCTTCGCGCCCGCGTCGGCGACCATGCCTGCGACGCGCTCGCGCGGGTGGTCGGGGTCGAGCGGCAGGTACGCGGCGCCCGCCTTCATGA
>NZ_JBQGCX010000820.1:0-1774 GCF_052038725.1 Actinosynnema sp. | reverse complement strand
TCCCCCCCAAACACCGCCCGCCCCACCTCATACCGGGTTTCGTCAACCTCCAGCGGCTGCGTCAACGGGCACGTGGCCATCCCCGCCGCCGTGGCCGCCAACAACACCGCACTCATCGCCTCACCCGACCGCAGGCGCCCGAGCGGGTCATCCCGGATCGTCCCCAGCACCAGCAACGCGGCCTCATCCCGCTCAGCCCCAGCCCCAGGCGGCTGCGCCAACTCCCCAACCGGGAACTCCCGCATCCGCACCACCCCCCGCCCCGACCCGGCCGCGGGCACGCTCGCCGCAGGAACCCCGTCCGGACTCCCGCCACCCCGCCCGGTCCCGTTCCGCAACTCCAACCGGTACACCGGATCCGCCGACTGCACAGCCGCCGCCACCGAGATCGCGGGCACCAGGTGGGCGGGTCCGGCGACCCGTGCCACCACCCCCTCCGCCTCCGCGATCCGCTCCAACCGCTCCAGCGCCGCCTCGGGCGCCGCCCAGTTCGAGTAGTCCCGCCGATCGGTCCGCCGCCTCCGCAGCGCCGTCGCCATCCTGATCTCCGCAGCCGTCGGCACGTGCCGCGCGAACTCCACCGTCGCCAGGTGCTGCGGGTCGTCCGGGCTGGGCAGCCTGCGCACCAGCGCCCGCCAGCCGACGGCCGCCAGCGCCACCCTCAGGTGGTGCAGCGCGGCCCCGCAGCTGAGCAGCAGATCAGCGCCGTCGGGGTCGACGCCGGGCAGCCGCCGTCCGGTGTCGGCGTGCAGCTGCACGCTGCGCGCGCCCACCCGCCACCGCCACGGCTGCGTGTTGTGCACCGACGGCGCGCGGCAGGCCAAGGTCACCGCGGCTCGCACTGTCGCCGCGTCGGGTTGGCCCCGGTTCATCGCGCCCCACCTCCACATCCCCTCCACATCCCCTCCAGATCCCCACTGTCGACGCTGGCATTCGGACGCACCCCCCACACAGGGGCGGAGGTCCCTTCCGGGCCGGGCACCAACGGCCCTGTGGCGCGCGCCCGCGAGGAACGACGCTGGTGGTGCACTGGAGAGAACCGCGTGGGGAGGCCGAGTCTGATGGACGAGGGGTCGGAGCGGGAGGTCCGCGGGGACACCGCCGCCGGGGGCCGCAATTCACTGGCGCGCCCCGGAGACCTGCTCGAACGCGTGGTGATCGCGATCGCCGTGCTGCTCGTGCTGCTCGCTCTCCCCGTCGCCGCCGCGATCGGTTCCGAGGTGCACTCGATGCGCGCGGACTTCATCGCCACCGACGTCGCCGAGAAGCACCCCGTGACCGCCACCCTCACCGAGGACGCGCCGATCGTCGCGGGCACCACCGGTTTCGAGAACGTCGAGGCCCGCGCCGAGTGGACCACCCCCGCGGGCGCCACCCGCACCGGCCTGGTCGGCGCCCCGAACGGCAGCCCGGCGGGCGCCGAGATCGAGGTCTGGGTGGACGACCTGGGCGGCCTCGTCCCGCCCCCGCCCCAGTCCGACGGCGCGCTCATCGCGGGCGTCACCGTCGCACTCGGCCTGTGGGCCGCCTTCTCCGGCGTGATCGTCCTGGCCTGCATGGTGTTCCGCGCCTTCCTGAACCGCTTGCGCGCCACCAACCTCGAACGCGAGTGGGCCCGCGTCGAACCGGTCTGGACCAGCCGCGCGTGAGGCTCCGCTCCACCGCGTCCCACCAAACCGGGGCGCCCCACCACACCGGGGCGCCCCACCACACCGGGGCGCCCCACAAAATCGTTGCACCCCAACAAGAACCAACCAGCCCCGTAACCGAGGAG
>NZ_JBQGCX010000819.1:0-5265 GCF_052038725.1 Actinosynnema sp. | reverse complement strand
GCCTGGCCCAGCTGGACGAGCACATCGCCGACCTGACGGGTCCCGTGCCGCCGCCGGGGGTGCGGGCGTTCCGGGTGGTGGAGCACGGGCGGTACAGCGAGAAGGCGCTGCGGTCGGTGCTGAGGGCGCACGACGTGGGGGTGCTGGAGATCCTGGTGCGCGGCCTGGACGTGGACCCGAACCCGTTGCGGCGCAAGCTGAAGCTGAGCGGGAGCGAGTCGATGGCGGTGGTGCTGACCAGGGTCGGGCGGAGCCCGGTGTACCTGTTGGCGCGGGCCGAGCGGACCTGAGCCGGGGTGGTCCGGAGCCGGGTTCCGGACCACCCCCCGGCGCACAACCCCCCCAGCCGCTCCGACAACCACCCCCGCAGCCCGGCCACGTCGACGTCCACCGCCACGTCCACCCGCCCCGCGTCGCGCGCCTCCAGCCGCTCGTCCACCAGCAGCGACCCGCGCCCCGGCCCGTACCCGCAGTCCACCTCCACCGGCAGCCGCCGCGTGGTCAGCAACCCCGGCCGGACCGCCTCGGCGACCGCCACCGCGTCGTGCAGCGCCATCCCGTCCCACCCCAGCAGCCCCCGGTACGCCCGCCGGTAGTCCGCCGTCAGGCCCACCAGCACCCGGCCGACCTCCGAGGCCGCGCCCACCGCGTCCAGCCACGGGCCGTCGACCGAGCAGCGCATCGTCAGGTCCATCGGCACCAGCGTCGTCGGCACGTCCTCCACCACCAGCACCCGCCGCGCCGCCTCCGGGTCGCACCAGGCGTTGAACTCCGCCCTCGGCGAGATGTTCCCCGCCCCGATCGCGCCGCCCATCACCACCAGGCGCTCGATCTTCGGCTTCAGCGACGGGTGCGCGGCCAGCAGCAGGGCGACGTTCGTCAGCGGGCCCACCGCGGCGATCACCACCGGGCGGTCGGAGGCGCCGAGCAGGTCGGCCAGCAGCGCGACCGCGTCCCTGGGGTCCGGCGCGCCCGCCGGGGGCAGGGCGCCCGCGAAGCCGGACAGGCCGTCCGAGCCGTGCGCGCTCGACAGCGACGGCTGGGCGTGCACCAGCGGGCGGTCCGCGCCCGCGGCCACCGGGACGTCCGCGCGGCCCAGCAGGGCGAGCAGGCCGAGCGCGTTGCGGGTGGTGCGCTCCAGGCCGACGTTGCCGAAGGTCGTGGTCACGCCGACCAGGTCCACCTCGGGGCTCGCGGCGGCCAGCGCGAGCGCGAAGGCGTCGTCCACGCCGGGGTCCGTGTCGATGATGAGCGGAGTCGTCACGGCGGCCATCCTGGCGGGGCGCGGCGGTGGCGCGCGAGGGCGGGGTCCGCGCTCGCGGTTAGGGTTCCCGGATGACCAGCATGTGGGGCTCGTCCACGTGGTCGCGGTGGCGGGGCGCGCGCCGCGACCCCGCGCAGGCCCGCTTCCTCACCCTCGCCTCGTTGCGCTGGGTGCTGCGGCACCGCGCCTACACCCCGTGGTACCTGGTGCGGTACTGGCGGCTGCTGAAGTTCCGCGTCGCCAACCCGCACGTGGTGCTGCGCGGCATGGTGTTCCTCGGCAAGAAGGTGGAGATCCACTGCAGGCCGGGGTTCGGGCGGCTGGAGATCGGGCGCTGGGTGCACATCGGCGACGGCAACGCCATCCGGTGCCACGAGGGATCGCTGCGGATCGGCGACAAGGCGGTGTTCGGCAAGGACAACACGGTCAACTGCTACCTGGACGTGGAGATCGGGGCCGCTACCCTGGTCGCGGACTGGGTGTACGTCTGCGACTTCGACCACGTGACGAGCGACATCACCCTGCCGATCAAGGACCAGGGGATCGTGAAGTCCCCGGTGCGGATCGGGCCGGACTGCTGGCTGGGCACCAAGGTCACCGTCACGCGGGGGACGCGGATCGGGCGCGGGTGCGTGCTCGGGGCGCACGCGGTGGTGCGCGGGGACGTCCCGGACTACAAGATCGCCGTGGGCATCCCGGCGCGGGTGGTGCGGGACCGGCGCGCGGACTACGAGGCGGGCGCCGGGACCCGGGCCGCGGTGGCGGACATGGCGCGCAAGGCCCGCGAGGCGCTGGAGAGGTCGCGGGCGGACGAGTAGACCCGGTCGTCACCGGACGGGGAGAGGGGTTGGTCGTGGTGGTCGAGTTGCCCGACGGCGCGGTGGTCACCGGTCGCGGCCTGCGCGGCGGGCCGCCCGAGGTCGAGCCGGGGTACGGGCTGTACCTGGGCGGCGCGCGGCGGCGGGCGGCGCACGACGCGGCGCTGACGTGGCCGCACGAGTGGGTGGACTGGCCGGACTTCCTGCTGCCGCGCGACGGCGGCGCGGCGGTGCGGCTGATCCACGACCTGCACCGGCGGGCGCTGGCCGGTGAGGCGGTGGAGGTCGCGTGCGGCGGCGGGAACGGTCGCACGGGGACGGTCCTCGCGTGCCTTGCCGTGCTGTCCGGCGTGCCGCGCGGGGAGGCGGTGGCGTGGACGCGGGCGCACTACCGCAAGCACGCGGTGGAGACGCCGTGGCAGAAGCGGTGGGTGCTGCGGTTCCCCGCAAACGACGTTTCGTAAAAAGTTTCACAAATGGAAGCGCTCCCATACCGCACAATTGCGTTCCACGTCCCCCGAACTGCGGTAGCGCTCTGATTCCATATATGCCGATTGCGTCAAACGGGCGTAGCGGGTGTGCCTGGCCGCTCTGTACGTTTCCACACCAGCCCGCAGTGGCGGGTTCCTTGTGTGGTTTCAGAGAGAGCTGCGCATCTCGTGTCGAAGAAGAGCATTCCGGTTCCAGTTCCTGCCCGGTACGCCATTTCCGTTCTGCTGCCCGCGCTGGCCGCGATCGCTTCCGCGGTCGCGGCCTTCGCCGAGGGCGCGGCGCGGTCCTACGGGATATGGGGTTCCGCCATCTGCGCGGTGGGGATCGCCTGCTGGGGCGTCCTGCGCGAGGTGTGGGCCAAGCGCGAGGAGGCGGATGCCCTGGCACGGGTCAAGCGCGCCAAGCACGAAGTCCTGGGTGCGGCGATCCCACTGGTCAAAGAGTTGGGCAAGCTCGCGGTGGTGTCCGCCGACGGGGCCGGGCGCGTCCCTGTGCAGGTCCTGCGGAACCGCGTGGTCGCCGCCGCCAGGACCCAGTGCGGCACCGACGACCGCGAGAACTACCGGGCCGCGCTCTACCTGTGGCGGGACGGCCACCTCACGCTCGCCGACCACGAGGGGCGGGACGGCGGCCGTGCCCCCAGGGCTGTTTTCCTCCCGGACGGGGAGTACGAGCGCTTCGTGCTCAGGCACGCCCGCGGAAGTGACCCGCTTTTCTACGAGGACCTGCTGGAGAAGGCGCCGGAGAGCTTCGGCAGCGTTTCCCCGAGGAGCTTCCGCTCCTTGATCTCGGTTCCGGTGCACGTGAGCGGCAGGTCGTTCGGCATGCTCAGCGTCGACTCCCCCGAACCGGGATCACTGACCCCGGTTGACCGCGACCATATGATCCTGCTGGCCGCTGTGCTGGCCGCCGGCCTCGCCGCGGAGGAGCGGGACGGCGAATCGCTGAAGGAGGCGTCGTGACGTTCGAGCGCGCGCTCGACGGCAGGACCGTCGACGACCTGGCCGCCGACCTCGCGACCGTGCGGCGGCGGGTGTCGCGGGAGCGGGCCCGGCTGGTGCTGGCCTCGCGGGCGCTCTGGCGGGTCTCCGTGTGCGGGCTCGTCCTCGGGGCGGTCGGGCACCTCGGGGCCGCGCTGCACCTGCTCGGCTCCGGGGACGACGCGGTGGTCTGCGCGCTCGGCGTCGGCGTCGCGGCGCTGTTCGCCGTCGCCGCCTGGCGGCTCGGGCGCCGGGGCTGAACCACCCCGGCGCCGCCGGGAACCCGAAGTCCCCTACAGGAACACGTTCCCCGTCCCGATCTTCGGCCTGCCGAGCGCGCCGCGCTCGCGCACCACCGCCGCCCGGTACACCTCGACCGTCCCCTCCGCGATGGTCCCCCAGTCGAAGTCCGTCGCCAGCCGCGCCTTCGCCGCCCTCGCCCGCCGCCCGGCTGCGCCCCGGTCGTCCAGCACCGCGCACACCGCCCGCGCCAGCGCGTCCACGTCCCCCGGCGGGAACGACAGCCCGGTCTCCCCGTCCAGCACGACCTCGCCCAGCCCGCCCGCCGTCGACGCCACCAGCGGCGCGCCCGCCGCCGCCGCCTCCAGCGCCACGATCCCGAACGGCTCGTAGCGGCTGGGCAGCACGACCGCCGCCGCCGCCGCGATCGCCGCCGCCAGCTCCCGGTCCGACAGGTGCCCGGCGAACTCCACCGCCCGCTTCACCTTGTGCTTGCGCGCCTGCTCGACCAGCCACTCGCGGTGCGTGCCCGTGCCCGCCACGACCAGCCGCGTGCCGGGGTGCCTGCGCCGCACCCGCGGCAGGGCGGCGATCAGGTCCTGCACGCCCTTCTCCCACTCCAGCCTGCCGAAGAACAGCAGCACCGGCGCCCCGTCCGGCGAGTGCCTGCCGCGCGCCGCCTCGACGTCCGCCGCGCGCACCCGCCACCGCTTCGGCTCGATCCCGTTGTGCAGCACGGTGATCCCGGCGGGCTCGACCTCGAACAGGTGCGCCACCTCGGTCCGCATCGCCGCCGAGCAGGTGATCAGCTCGTCCGCGCGGTTCGCCAGCCACCACTCCACCGAGTGCACCTGCTGGTTCAGCGTCTGCGACAGCCACCCGCTGTGCCGCCCGGCCTCGGTCGCGTGCACGGTCGCCACCAGCGGCGCCTGCGCCGCCTCGGCCAGCGCGACCGCCGGGTGCGTCACCAGCCAGTCGTGGGCGTGCACCACGTCCGGCCGCCAGCCCTCGCGCAGCAGCGCCAGCCCCGCGCGGGTCATCGCGTGGCCCATCGCGAGCACCCACGCCACCAGGTCCCGCTCGAACACCAGGTGCGCCGGGTCCTCCGCGACCCGCACCACCCGCACCCCGCCGAGCACCACGTCCTCGGTCGGGTGGGTGACCGCGTCGGTGCCCTCGGGCTGCCTGCACAGCACCACGACCTCGTGCCCGGCCCTGACCAGCCGGTCGGCCAGCGCGTGCACGTGCCTGCCCAGCCCCCCGACGACCACCGGCGGGTACTCCCACGACAGCATCAGCACGCGCATCCGGCACCCTCGCATCCTGCGGCGACCCGCATCACAACGCCCTCGCGGCCCACAACGCCCCTGCCGCACCACGAACCCCCGCGCGCGGACCGGAAAGCCCGACGCCCCGAGGGACCCCACCACGAACCCACCGGCGGAACGCGCCCGGCCGCGACCGCCAGGCC
>NZ_JBQGCX010000818.1:0-2183 GCF_052038725.1 Actinosynnema sp. | reverse complement strand
GCCGAGGTGATCAAGACCCGGCGGGCGGTGTTCATCGAGTCCTCGTACTTGCAGGGCGGGTCGCGCAGGCACGTGCTGCTGCGGCACGTGCTGCCCAACGCGTCGCGCTCGGTGCTGACCCTGGCGGTGCTCCAGTTCGGGCTGTCCGTGCTGGTGATCGCGGGTCTGGCGTTCCTGGGCTACGGCGACCCGCCGCCCGCGTCCGACTGGGGCCTGCTGGTCTCGGTCGGCAAGGACTTCCCGCTGGCCCCGTGGCTGGTCACCGCGCCCGCGCTGGTGATCATCACGACCGTCCTCTCCGTGAACAGGATCAGCCGATGGCTCCGCAGGACAGACTGACCCTGGACCGCCCCGAGTCCCACCGGGGGACCGGGCGACTGCTCCGGGTCGAAGGGCTCTCCGTGTCGTACGGAGGCGATCAGGTGGTGTCCGATGTGGACTTCGACCTGGCGCGCGGGCGCTCGCTCGCGCTGATCGGCGAGTCCGGCTCGGGCAAGTCGACGATCGCCCGCGCGGTGCTGCGGCTGGGTTCCGGGCGGGCCACCGGGCGGGTCGAGTTCGAGGGTCGGGACGTGCTGTCGTTGCCGGAGCGGGATTTCCGGCCGCTGCGCGGCAGGCGGATCGGGTTCGTGCCGCAGGACCCGGCCAGCTCGCTCAACCCGGTGCGCACGATCGGCGCGCAGGCGCTGGAGGCTGCGGCCCTGCTGGACGGGGACGTGGACCGGCGCGCGGCGGTGCTGGAGGTGTTCGCGCAGGTCGGTCTGGACGAGCCGCGCCGGGTGTTCGACTCGTACCCGCACCAGCTGTCCGGCGGGATGCTCCAGCGGGTGCTGATCGGGCTGACCGTGCTGCCCCGGCCCGCGCTGGTCGTGGCGGACGAGCCGACGTCGGCGCTGGACGTGACGATCCAGAAGCGCGTGCTGGACCTGCTCGGGCGGCTCGGGCGGGAGCTGGACATCGGGCTGCTGCTGATCACCCATGACCTGGCGGTGGCGGCCGAGCGGGCGGACTCGCTGGTGGTGCTCAAGGACGGGCGGGTGCGCGAGTCCGGTCCGACTGCGGAGGTGTTCGCCTCGCCGTCGCAGGAGTACACGCGGCGGTTGCGCGCGGACGTGCCCGCGCTGAACCCGGACCGGCACGCGGACGCGCGCGCGAAGGCCGCCGCGTCGGCCGGGCCGCCGAGGATCGAGGTGTCCGGGGTGGTGAAGTCGTTCGGCTCGCTGCGCGCGGTGGACGGCGTGTCGTTCACCGTCCCGGCCGGGACCACGCACGCGCTGGTGGGCGAGTCCGGGTCGGGCAAGACGACCACGATCCGGCTGCTGCTGGGGTTGGAGGAGCCGGAGGAGGGCTCGATCCGGGTGGCGGGCGAGGAGGTGTCGGGGCGCTCGCACGCGTCGCTGCGGGCGCTGCGGCGGCACCTGCAACTGGTGTACCAGAACCCGTTCACCTCGCTGGACCCGACGTGGACCGTGCAGCGGCTGGTGGGCGAGTCGCTGGGGCGGTTCAAGGTCGGGACGCGGCGCGAGCGGGAGCGGCGGGTGCTGGAGGCGCTGCGGGCGGTCGGGTTGGACGAGGGGCTGCGCACCCGCAGGCCGGGCACCCTGTCGGGCGGGCAGCGGCAGCGGGTGGCGCTGGCCAGGTCGCTGGTGCTGCGGCCGGACGTGGTGGTGCTGGACGAGCCGACGTCGGCGCTGGACGTGAGCGTGCAGGCGGGGATCGTGGAGGTGCTGCTGGAGCTCCAGGCGGAGCTGGGGCTGACGTACGTGTTCGTGTCGCACGACCTGGCGCTGGTGCGGCAGCTGGCGCACACGGTGTCGGTGCTGCACCGGGGGCGGGTGGTGGAGGACGGGCCGGTGGAGGCGGTGCTGGGGGCGCCGGGGCACGAGTACACGCGGGCGCTGGTGGAGTCGATCCCTGCGGGAGCGGGGTGAGCCGGGCGGGAGCGGGGTGACGCTTCAGGGTGTCACCTGGTCCGGTTCACTCGGGGTTCCCGGCGCGCGCGGGCGGGTACGGGGGCGGAGCGTGGCCAGGGTGTTCGCCAGGGTCCTCCTCGCCGTGCTCGTCGCCCTCGCCGTGCTGCTCCCGGCCGGGCCGGTCGCCCTCGCCCAGGCGGGCAGCGTGGGCGGCGCCGCGTTCTTCGACACCAACAGCGACGGGTTGATCAGCGACGGGTCGACCAGCCC
>NZ_JBQGCX010000817.1:0-2328 GCF_052038725.1 Actinosynnema sp. | reverse complement strand
GGGGGGGGCGGGGCACCCGCGCGCACACCGGCGCGCGCGTGGGCCCCGCGCTTCGAGCACCCGTCCGACGACGGCGTTTCCGGGGACGGCGGGCCCGAGTGGCCACCATCGGAGGACCCTGCACGCGTTGCACGTGCCTGGGGCGGGCACGAAGTCGTCGCTGGATGGAGGGGACCGTCGGGTCCGATGTGGATTCCCGTTTTCCGGGGGCACCCACCCAGTGCACGACGGAACTCCAGAGGAGGTGACGATCATGCGCAAGATCTCGATGAAGGCGAGGCCGGTCATCCGCCTTGAGCGGTCGAACCAGCCGAACTTCTACTACTGGTACAACGGCGACCAGCCGTGACGCCCAGGGGCCGGGTCCGCCACGAGCGGGCCCGGCCCCTCCCCTTTTCCGGCCCTGGAGGTGTCATGCGCCTGCGCCGCGCCCACAGCCTGACCTGCTACTGGCACGAGGACCGGTTCGTCGTGCACCCCTACCTGGGCGGCACGCCGACCGCGCTGCACCCGGTGGCCGCCGAGGTGCTGTCGGCGTTCGACTCGTGGGTTGAGGCGGCCAAGGCGGCCGAGGAGCTGGACCACCTCACGCCCGACACCGTGGCCGAGGCGGTGGAGGCGCTGCGCGAGGCGGGCGCCCTGCTGGTCGAGGACGGTGACGAGGCCGAGCGGGAAGAGCTGGCCGCGCGCACCTGGGAGACGTGGGCCCCCGAGGCGCCGTTCTTCCACTACGGCACGCAGATCGACGCGCAGAGACTGCCCGCCGACCGCGAGCTGGCCAGGGAGCAGGCCAAGAACGACACGGCGGACGCGGCCGGTCCGCAGCACCGGGTGTTCACCGAGTACCCGGAGGCCGAGCGGGTGCTGCTGCCGCGCGTGCCCGCCGAGCTGGACGTGCCGCTGGGCAGGGCGCTGTACGCCCGCCGCACGGTCCGCGACTTCACCGAGGACCCGGTGCCGCTGGCGGTGCTGGCCGCGCTGCTGGTGACCACCTTCGGCCCCACCGACTTCATCGACTCCGGCCGCAGCGCCCTGTTCCGCCGCACCAGCCCGGCGGGCGGCTCGCGCCAGGAGCTCGACGCGTACGTGGGGGTGCTGGCCGTGGAGGGCCTGTCCCCCGGCTTCTACCACTACAACCTGCGCGAGCACTCGCTGGAGCTCGTCTCGCCCGGTCTCACCAGGGACGAGATGACGCACCTGGGCACGGACCAGCCGTGGGTGGGCTCGGTCGCGTTCACCGTGGTGCTGGCGTCCGTGATCGACCGGATGAGCAGCAAGTACGAGCTGCCGCGCTCCTACCGGGTGAGCCTGCTCAACGCCGGTCACCTGGGCCAGACGTTCGCGCTGACCGCGACCGCGCTGGGCCTGGGCCCGCTGCAGACGGGCGCGTTCTACGACGAGGCGCTCGCGCGCAAGATCGGCCTGGACAACATCGGCAGCATCCCGGTGTACCTGCTGGGCGCGGGCTACGCGGCGGCGGCCACGTTGTCCTCGACCTGCTTCACGGAGCTCGCGCCGATCAGCGCCGTGGTGATGCGCTGGTCGCGGAGCACCCACGACAGCGCCATCTGCGCCAGCGTCTGCCCGCGGTCGGCGGCGATGGCGTTGAGACCGCGGATGCGCGCGATGTTCTCGTCGGTGAGCGCCGACCTGTCGAGCGAGCCGCCGCGCGAGGCGCGCGACCCCTCCGGCACACCGTTGAGGTACTTGTCGGTGAGCAGCCCCTGAGCCAGCGTGGTGAACGGGATGCACCCGACGCCCTCGCGCTCCAGCACGTCGAGGAGCTCCGGCTCGATCCACCGGTTGAACATCGAGTACGAGGGCTGGTGGATGAGCAGCGGCGTGCCCAGCTCGCGCAGGATGCGCGCGGCCTCCGCGGTGCGCTTGGGCCCGTAGGAGGAGATGCCCACGTAGAGGGCCTTGCCGGCGCGGACGGCGTCCGCGAGCGCCGTCATGGTCTCCTCCAGCGGCGTCTCCGGGTCGGGCCGGTGGTGGTAGTAGATGTCGACGTAGTCGAGGCCCATGCGCTGCAGCGACGCGTCGAGGCTGGCGCGCAGGTACTTGCGGGAGCCGTGGTCTCCGTAGGGGCCGGGCCACATGTCCCACCCGGCCTTGGTGGAGATGACCAGCTCGTCGCGGTACGGAGCGAGGTCGGTCCTCATGAGGTGCCCGAAGTTCACCTCGGCGGCGCCGTAGGGCGGTCCGTAGTTGTTGGCGAGGTCCATGTGCGTCACGCCGAGGTCGAAGGCCCGGCGGACGATGGCGCGCTGCACCTCCAGCGGCCTGTCCTCCCCGAAGTTCTGCCAGAACCCCAGGCTGACCAGCGGC
>NZ_JBQGCX010000816.1:0-7405 GCF_052038725.1 Actinosynnema sp. | reverse complement strand
GAGCACGGCCGCGCTGCGCCGGGTGTTCTCGTCACCGGCGGACGCGGCTGTCGTCAGGTCTTCCCGCAGGGCGGAGATGTACGGCGAAAGGTCCATGACACCAAGATGACACCACGAATGGCAGCAGTCAAGGAGCGTGGTGCTGTCGATGTTGCCGCCACCACGACATCACCCGATAGGGCAAGACTGAGGCCCACGACACGGGGGCGACCGCCGGATCCCAGCCAGAGAGGCTCCCGCAGTGCTCTAAGGTTTCGCCTCATGGCTCAAACGGTGTCCCCGCACGTGCAGTTGATCGCGAAGACGGAGTTCTTCCCCCCGTCTGACGTCCCGTGGTCGACCGACGCCGAGGGCGGCGAGGCGCTCGCCGAGTTCGCGGGCCGCGCGTGCTACCAGTCCTGGTCCAAGCCGAACCCGGCCACCGCGACCAACGAGGCCTACCTGCGCCACATCATCGAGGTCGGCCACCTGTCCGTCCTGGAGCACGGCTCGGTCAGCTTCTACATCACCGGCATCTCGCGCTCGCTCACCCACGAGCTGATCCGGCACCGCCACTTCTCGTACTCGCAGCTCTCGCAGCGCTACGTGCCCGAGCGCGACGCCGCGATGGTCGAGCCCGAGGTCATCGCGAACGACCCCGAGCTGCACGCCCGCTTCCTGGCCGCCGCCGAGGCCAGCGTCGCCGCCTACAACGACCTGCTCAAGGGCCTCGAGGAGAAGTTCTCCGACGTGCCCAGCGCGACCCTGCGCCGCAAGCAGGCCCGGCAGGCCGCCCGCGCCGTGCTGCCCAACGCCACCGAGACCCGCCTCGTGGTGACCGGCAACTACCGCGCCTGGCGCCACTTCATCGCGATGCGCGCCACCGAGCACGCCGACGTGGAGATCCGCGCCCTGGCCATCGAGTGCCTGCGCCACCTGCAGAAGGCCGCCCCCGGCGCCTTCGCGGACTTCGCCGTCACCTCGCTCGCCGACGGCACCGAGGTCGCCTCCAGCCCGCTGGTGGCGGAGGGGTGAGGCGGCTCGTCGTGGACGTGCGGCCGGGCGACCACAGCGTCGTCCGGCTGCCCGCCGACGCCCCCGTGCCGCCCGGCCTGCTGGACGTGCCGGGCTTCGTCTCGGTCACCCGCACGCCGGACGAGCTGTCGATCGTCTGCCCGACCGCGCACGCCCCCGAGTCGGCTGACACCCAGTCCGGGTGGCGGTTGCTGACCGTGCGCGGGCCGCTGGCCTTCACCCTCACCGGCATCATGGCCGCCCTGTCCGGGGAGCTGGCCGCCGCCGGTGTGACGTTGTTCGCGCTGTCCACTTTCGACACCGACCACCTGCTGGTCAAGGAGGGCGACCTCGGCCGAGCGACGCGGGCGCTGGCCGCGGCGGGGCACGAAATCACGAATCCGTGAAACCGCGCCCGTCCGCCGGAGGTCTGAAGTAGCGTTCGGCCGCCCGGTCGGGTCAGCGGTGTCACGAGGAGTAGTACCACGGTGACTGGTCAGCAGAGCACGCCCCCAGTGCGGCAGCCCCGCGTCATCGCGGGCCGCTACACCCTGCTCGCGGAGCTGGGGCGCGGCGGCATGGGCGTGGTCTGGCGCGCGCAGGACAACGTGATCGGCCGCCAGGTCGCCATCAAGGAGCTGCACCTCCCGGACGGCATCGCCCACGAGGAGCGGCGGGTCCTGGAGGAGCGGGTGCTGCGCGAGGCCCGCACGGCGGGCAGGCTCAACGACCCGGCCATCGTCACCGTGTTCGACGTCGTCGCCGAGAACGGCATGACGTACATCGTGATGGAGCTGGTCGAGGCCACCACGCTGTCGGCGCTGGTCGCGCAGCACGGCCCGATGCCGCAGGACCGGGTCGCCTCCCTCGCGCTGCAGGCGCTGTCCGCGCTGGAGACCGCGCACCAGGCGGGCATCGTGCACCGGGACGTCAAGCCCGGCAACCTCATGATCACCCCGAACGGCCGGGTCAAGCTGGCCGACTTCGGCATCGCCCAGGCCGTGGACGACCCGCGCCTGACCACCAGCGGCAGCCTCATCGGCTCACCCGCCTACATGGCCCCCGAGCGCATCCACGGCCACGAGGCCGCGCCCGCCGCCGACCTGTGGTCGCTCGGCGCGACGCTGTGCTTCGCCGTCGAGGGCGTCAACCCGTACGAGCGCTCCACCACCGCCTCCACCCTGCACGCGATCATGAGCGAGCCGCCCCGCCTGACCAGGGCGCACGGCGCGCTGGGCGCGGTGGTCACCGGCCTGCTGATGACCGACCCGACGGCCAGGCTGACCGGCCCGCAGGCCCGCGCCATGCTGGAGCGCGCCGCCGCCCAGCCCACCCCGCCCGGCGGCGTCCCCCGGCACCCCGGCGGCACCGTGAGCTACACCCAGCACGCGCCGGCGCCCACCCAGCAGGTCAAGGCCCCGGTCAGGCCGTGGCTGCGCAACCTCGCCATCGGCGGGGCCGCCGCGGCTGCCCTGCTGGTGTTCACCGGCGGCGTCTTCGCAGGCCGCGCCGCCTTCACCGAGTCCCCGCCCGAGGGCCTCCAGCCGGTGGTCACGTTCGGCTCCGGCGGTGCCCTGCCCGACTTCAGCCTCAGCAGCGGCTACTGCGGCGACAACTTCCTCGGCCCCACCGTCAAGGTCAACAGCGCCAGCTGCGAGGACGACCACAGCATCCAGGTGTTCGCCAGCAGCAACCCGTTCGGCAGCGCCGACGACCTGGCCTACCCCGGCGACGCGCAGCTGCACGCCTTCGCGAACGAGTTCTGCTCGCTCAGCTTCGCCTCCAGCCTGGTCACGGCCACCGACAAGACCGCGCTGGTCTACGCGCCGGTCGTGCCGACCGCGGCGAACTGGCGCAGGCAGTACGCCGACACGAAGACCTCCCGCGAGGTCTTCTGCGTGCTCTGGAACAAGGACGGCAGCCAGCTCGCCGAGAAGCTCGTCGACCGCTAGCCGCGCGAGCGGACCCCGGCAAGTAGGCGCTGTCAACACGGACCGCTCCCCGGCGGGTAGGTTGGGCGGCATGGGTCTAGCTCAGGACGAACGCCGACTGCTGGCGGAGCTGTTCACCGAGGTGGGGCCGGACGCCCCCACGCTGTGCGACCCGTGGCGCACCAAGGACCTCGCCGCGCACCTCGTGCTGCGCGAGCGCAGGCCGGACGCCGCCGCGGGCCTGTTCGTCAAGCCGCTCGGCGACCACACGCAGAAGGTCCAGGACGACTACGCCGCCAAGCCGTGGGCCGAGCTGGTCGACCTGGTCCGTGTGGGCCCGCCCAAGTGGTCGCCGCTCGCGCTGCTGGACGAGAAGGTCAACGGCATGGAGTACTTCGTCCACCACGAGGACGTCCGCCGCGCGCTGGACGGCTGGGAGCCGCGCCCCGCCGACGTGGTCCGCGACGCCGACCTGTGGCGGGCCCTGCCCCCCATCGCCAAGCTCAACCACCGCAAGAGCCCGGTGGGCGTCGTGCTGCGCCGCACCAGCGGCGAGACGATCACCGCGAAGGCGGGCCCGACGCCGGTCACGATCACCGGCGAGCCCGCCGAGCTGGCCCTGCTCTGCTTCGGCCGGGACGCCGTGCGGGTGAGCTACGAGGGCGACCCCTCGGCCGTCGAGGCGGTCCGCTCGCTCAACCGGAGCACGTAGCGGCTGCTCGCTGAGGGTGACGCGGTAGCGTTCAGCCATGACCGGATGCCCTACCGCCTCACCCGGCCGCCCCTTCGGCCGCCTGCTCACCGCGATGGTGACCCCGTTCGACGCGGACGGGGCGCTCGACCTGGCCAAGGCCCAGGAGCTCGCGGCGCACCTGGTCGAGCAGGGCAACGACGGGCTGGTCGTCAACGGCACCACGGGGGAGAGCCCCACGACCACCGACGAGGAGAAGGAAGCCCTCGTCAGGGCGGTCGTGGAGGCGGTCGGCGACCGCGCCACCGTCGTCGCGGGCGCGGGCACCTACAACACCGCGCACAGCGTCGAGCTGGCCCAGTCCGCCCAGAAGGCGGGCGCGCACGGCCTGCTCCTGGTGACGCCGTACTACTCCCGCCCCACCCAGGCGGGCGTCGCGGCCCACCTCACCACCGTGGCCGACGCGACCGACCTGCCCGTGATGCTCTACGACATCCCGCCCAGGTCGGTCGTGCCGCTGGAGGTCGACACGATCCTGCGGCTCGCCGCGCACCCCCGGATCCTGGCCGTCAAGGACGCCAAGGCCGACCTGCACGCGGGCAGCCGGGTCATCGCCGAGACCGACCTGGCCTACTACTCCGGCGACGACCCGCTGAACCTGGCGTGGCTCGCCGTCGGCGCGGTCGGCGCGGTCAGCGTCGTGTCGCACTTCGCCGCGGGCCCGCTGCGTGCGATGATCGACGCCTTCGAGTCGGGCGACGTCGTGCGCGCCCGCGAGCTGCACCAGTCGATCCTGCCGCTCCTGCGGCCGTTCGGCCGCATGCCCGGAGTCACCTACACCAAGGCGGGCCTGCGTTTGCGCGGGATCGACGCGGGCGACCCAAGGTTGCCGCTGGTACCCGCCACCGACGAGGACATCGAGGCCGTGAAGGCCGAACTGGGAGTCAACGCGTGATCAATCCGAGCTCACCCCCGCCCGCGCTGCCCGACGGTGCGCTGCGCGTCGTCGCACTGGGCGGAATCGGCGAGGTCGGCCGCAACATGACGGTGTTCGAGCACGCAGGCAGGCTGCTCGTCGTCGACTGCGGCGTCCTCTTCCCCGAGGACGACCAGCCCGGCGTCGACCTCATCCTCCCGGACTTCCGGGCGATCGAGGACCGGCTGGAGGACATCGAGGCCATCGTGCTCACGCACGGCCACGAGGACCACATCGGCGCCGTGCCGTTCCTGCTCAAGCTGCGCCCCGACCTGCCCGTGGTGGGCTCGCGCTTCACCCTCGCGCTGCTGGCCGCCAAGTGCCGCGAGCACCGCAAGAACCCCAAGCTGATCGAGGTCGTCGAGGGCGAGCGCCGCGACGCGGGCCCGTTCGAGCTGGAGTTCTTCGCGGTCAACCACTCCATCCCGGACGCGCTGGCCGTGGCCATCCGCACCTCCGCCGGGCTGGTGCTGCACACCGGCGACATCAAGCTCGACCAGCTGCCGCTCGACGGCAGGCTCACCGACCTGGCTGGGTTCTCCCGGCTCGGCGACGAGGGCGTCGACCTGTTCCTGGTCGACTCCACCAACGCCGAGGTGCCCGGTTTCGTGGTGCCCGAGCGCGAGATCGGCCCGGTGCTGGAGAACGTCATCCGCAAGGCCGAGCAGCGCGTCATCGTGGCCTGCTTCGCCTCGCACGTGCACCGCGTGCAGCAGGTGCTGGACGTGGCCGTGCGCTACGAGCGCCGGGTCGCGCTGGTGGGCCGCTCGATGGTGCGCAACATGGGCATCGCCGCCGAGCTGGGCCTGCTGCACGTGCCGGACGGGCTGTTCGTCGACATCGACGAGGCCATGCGGATGCCCGAGGACCAGGTCCTGTTCGTCTCCACCGGCTCCCAGGGCGAGCCGCTGTCGGCGCTGTCCCGGATGGCGCGCGGCGAGCACCGCCAGATCTCCATCCGCGCCGGTGACACGATCGTGCTGGCCAGCTCGCTGATCCCCGGCAACGAGAACGCGGTGTTCGGCGTGGTCAACGGCCTGTCCCGGCTGGGCGCCACGGTCGTGCACCAGGGCAACGCCACGGTGCACGTGTCCGGTCACTCGCCCGCGGGCGCGCTGCTGTTCCTCTACAACGCGGTGCGCCCCAGCAACGTCATGCCGGTGCACGGCGAGTGGCGGCACCTGCGCGCGAACGCCGCGCTGGCGGTGGCCACGGGCGTGAACGAGGAGCAGGTCGTCATCGCCGAGGACGGCGTCGTCGTGGACATGGTCGACGGCAAGGCTGCCATCAGCGGCCGGGTCGAGGTCGGCCACGTGTACGTGGACGGGCTGTCGGTCGGCGACGTCGGGGAGTCGACGCTGTCCGACCGCCTGGTCCTGGGCGAGGGCGGCTTCATCGCGATCACGGTCGCGATCGACTCCAGCACCGGCCGCGCGGTCGCCCCGCCGACCGTGTCCGGCCGCGGCTTCTCCGACGACCCGAAGGCGCTGGACCAGGCCGTCTCGCTGGTGGAGATGGAGCTGTCGCGCACCGAGGCCGAGAACATCACCGACTCGCACCGCATCGCGCAGGCGGTGCGCCGGGTGGTCGGCCGCTGGGTCGCCGAGACCTACCGGCGCAGGCCCATGATCGTGCCGACGATCATCCCGGTCTAGGGCCGAGGGGTTCTTCCGCGTCGAGCGGGGGTCGGGACTCGTCCCGGCCCCCGCTCGCGCGTTCGCCCGGTTCGCGGGGGCCCCGCGTCAGGACGAGGCGCCTGCCGCGGGCGCGGGCCGCCACGGGCTGCTGCCGGTGGTCGGCCGGGTCGGGTCCTGGAAGCGGGGCGCGTCGGGCTCGTCGGCCCGCAGCGGGGCGAGGCCCGCCGTGATCGCCCGCATGATCCGCTCGTGCGCGCGCCGGGCGTGACCGGGCGCGCCGTCGCTCAGGTCGGACAGGTCCACCGGCGCCCCGAAGTGCACCCGGTACTCCGGCCGCCGCCGCACGCCCCGCAGGTACGAGGTCACGTAGGGCGCGACGTCCTTGGCGCTGTCCACGGTCAGCCCGCCCCAGCAGACCGCCTCGTGCGCGCCCCACTGGCTCACCGGCACCACCGGGATGCCGCCGCTGAGCGCCAGCCGCGCCGCGCCGGTCTTGCCGCGCTCCGGCCACAGGCCGGGGTCCTGGCTGATCCGCCCCTCCGGGTACAGCGCGACCGGGTCGGACCCCGCCTTCAGCGCCTCCACCGTGCGGCCGTACGCGTCGCCGACCGTGGCCGAGGCCCGGTCCACCCGCAGGTGCCCGGAGGCCTTCAGGAGCGCGCCCGCGACGGGGACGTCCAGCAGCCCGCCCGCGATCAGGAACCGGGGCGCGACGCCGATCTTGTGGCAGGCGGCGACCAGGACGAACGGGTCCAGGTTGCCGATGTGGTTCGAGGCCAGCAGCAGCGGCCTGCCGCGCAGCCGGGCCGGGATGCCCCCGGTCACCCGGAGGCTGCCGCTCAGGCCGATGAAGGCCCGGTCCATGGCGGTCAGCAGGCGCCACAGCGGCGGGGTGGGCGCAGGTTGAGTCACAGCGGGCAGGCTACGGCGTGTCGAGGTGTGGCCGCACCGCGATCCGGGCAACCATGGTCATCGAGGAAGCACACCTCACGTCCCCCGGCAACTCCTGGGGCACGTGGTGCGCAGGGGGATAACGTAGCGAACATGGCTGGCCGGACTACTGGGACTTCGCGCAAGGGTTCGACCCGAGGCGGTGGCGGGGCGAAGCCGAGGGCCGGCTGGCGACTCCGCCGGCCCCGATCAAGGAAATGCTGGCCACGTTCAAGGCCGACATGGA
>NZ_JBQGCX010000815.1:0-1627 GCF_052038725.1 Actinosynnema sp. | reverse complement strand
AGCGTCCTGGACGGGGTGACGGGGCGGTTGGTGCCGCCGCGCGACCCGAGGGCGCTGGCGCTGGCGCTGCGGGCGCTGCTGGCGGACCGGACGCGGCGGGAGGCGTACGGGGAGGCCGGGGTGGACCGGGGCAGGGCCCGGTACTCGTGGGAGCGGGTCGCCGAGGAGACCGAGCGGGGGTACGCGCGGGCCGGGCTGGGGGCCGGGCTGGCCGGGGTGGGGTGAGGGTCAGGGGGCCGAGTGGCGGGCGGTGAGCTCGCCGTCGAACAGGCGCCACCAGAGGTCGTTCATCGCCGCCGCGGCGGGGGCGTGCCCGGTGATGAGCTTGGCCACGGGCGGGGGAACGCCGTGCGGGGTGGCGCCCTGCGCGTAGCGGCGCACGTGGGCGTTGCGGGTGGCCGGGTCCTCGGGCGCGTGGATCGTGGTCACCAGCCAGTTCACCAGGCGCGCAGCGGTGTGGTCGGCGTCGTAGCCCGCGTGGTGGCGGGCGAAGTCGCGCTCGGCCGGGGACAGGTCGTGGCGCGGGGAGAGGGCGAGGCCGAAGTCGGTGAGGTGGACGCGGCCTTCGGCCACGCGCAGGTTGCCGAAGTGGGCGTCCATGTGGAGCAGGCCGAGGCGGCGCAGGGACGTCGTGATGTCGGCGAGTTGACGCGCCAGTGCCTCGGCCTTGGCCAGGGGGTCGTCGCGGAGCCAGTCCTCCAGGGAGAGGGGGAGGTGCTCGGTGACCAGGACGAGGCTGCTCGGGGCCGCGGCGAGGGCTTCGAGGCGGGCGCGGGTGGCGGGGTCGTCGGCCGGGGCCCGGTCGGCGGTCAGCGGGGGCCCGCCGGGGAGGACGCGCCAGTGGTGCAGCAGCGGGAACGCGGTGGCCTCGCCCGCCAGGACGGCCCCGGTGACGCGCTCGGCGGCGTCCAGCTCGCGCCACGCGGAGAAGCTCGGGCCGCCGAGGCCGTACTGGTGGTGCAGGGGGAGGTCGAACAGGTTGGCGGTGGAGCGCGGGTGGGCGAGCTCGCGGGTGGTCAGGGGGACGCGCTTGGCGAACACCGGCGCGCCCGCCACGTCCAGGACCAGTGCCTCCCCGCCGACGCCGACGCCGATCCTCCCGGCCGCGGCGAGCCGGGCGGCGAGCTCCTCGTCGGGCAGGGCGGCGAGGGCGGCGGCGAGGGCGTGGTGGCGGGCGGTCCTGGTGGGCACGGGGTGATCGTGCCTGCGCGGGTCGAGCCCCCGGTCAGCGGGCGCAGCGCAGCGCCACGGCCCGCGCGACCCGGTCGTGGGCGGCCGGGGCGTCGTCCGGGTCGTGCGCGGGGACGGGGACCACGTCGACCAGCAGGTCCAGGTCCGCCAGGGGTTCCACCGGGTCGGCGCCGGGACCGGTGAGCAGCACCAGGCGGCCTGCCGCGACCTTCGCCTGGCCCTCCGCCGCCGGGCGCAGCGGGGCCGGGGTGGCGCGGTGCACGCAGGCGTCCAGGCGGTCGTGGCGCTCGTGGACGCCCTCCAGGAGCTCCAGCCACGCGTCGGCGTCGTGCGGGGGCAGCTCGACCAGCGTGGCCGGGCCGGGCCTGCCGGTCAGGACCAGGCGGGCCCGGTCGACGTCCACGTCCTTCGGCGGGAAGGTCACGACGACGTGCGC
>NZ_JBQGCX010000814.1:0-2011 GCF_052038725.1 Actinosynnema sp. | reverse complement strand
TAGCTCAGGGTGGCCACGCTGATCGTGACCCCGCGGAGCGCCAGCCGGTGCTGGATGCGGTCCAGGCTGAGCCGGGACGCTTTGATGGCTGCCCTCAGCGCCTCCGGGAACGGCCCGGTGGTCAGAAGCTGCGCAAGACTGCCGTGGCCCGTCGAGTCGAGCTCGTCGACGGACACGTTGGGTCGACCGGCAGCGTTGGTCATGGTGACTCCCCGCTGTCATGAGATCACGCCCCAGTGACCCTACCCGCCAACGCAGTCCGCCGTCGCCTGCCGGGAGGAGTCAATGCTTGGGCCATACGGGTTACGAGTTCACTGCTAGGGCATCGGTCTGTCAAGTGGTGTGCACGGTGAGTTCGCAGGAAGTCAACTCGCCGGTAACAAAACTCCCCCTGCGGGGCGGGTAGCCGCTTGACGAGTGACCCCTTAGCCCTACTGTGTGGCCGGTGACCGCCGCCCAGGACCAGGAACTCGCCCCGGACGACCAGCTCGCGCAGGTGGCGGCGGCCGTGCTCGGGACGCCCCACCCGGTTGTGGTGGACCTGCTCGACATCGCCCGCGCGCGCCCGGACCGCCCCGTCGACGTGGTGCGCGCCGGTGACGACCTGCTGCCCAGGCTCGCGCACGAGAACGCGCTGCCGCAAGCCCTCAGGGCGGCGCGCGAGGTGCTGCGACCCGGCGGGCTGCTCGTCGCGGCGGTGCCCGAGCTGGACCGGCTGAGCAGGCTGCGGCCCACCGCGCCGCCGCCGAGGGTGCTCGGGCGCGGGGACGAGCGGCAGGTGACCGTGCAGCTGTGGGACTGGGCCCCGGACGGCGGGTCGTACTCGCTCGACGTGGTGCGCCTGGTGCGCGGGCCCGCGTCCTGGGAGGTCGCGGGCTCGGTGTCCACGCAGCACCGGGTGCTCTCGTCCGAGCAGGTCGCCGAGGAGCTGGCCGAGGCCGGGTTCGGGCCGGTGCAGCGGCTCTCGCCCGCCGAGAGCGGGCACCCGCTGCCGGTGTGGGTCGCGCTGGCGCCCTGAGGGGCGTCGAGCGCGGGTCCGCGGAAATCCGTGACAACCGGGTGAGCGCCCCGACGCGTTGGTGGGGGTGAGGGCGCTGCCGGACGGCGGCGCCACCGGACGCGGGAGACAGGTGTGCGCACTCGACTGGTGGTGATGGCCGGTGCGGTGGTGGTCGGCGGGGCGCTGATGGCGCTGCCCGCGCTCGCCAGCGGTTCCGGGCAGGGCTCCGGGCAGGGCGGCGGGCTGGCGCCCGCGACCTCGGCTCCCGCGACGAGCCCTGTCGGGACCTCGCCGCAGGCGACCACGTGGAGCCCGCCGGTCCAGGTCACCCCCGAGCCCTCGTCGGGCCCCGGCGTGACGCTGACCGAGCCGCCCGTGCCGGAGACCTCGCCGCAGGCCACCACCCACCCCGACCAGCGGGGGAACTGACGGCGTGAGCTGGGACGCGGAGTTCACCCGGCACTTCGACCGGTCCGCCGCCGCGATGCGCTTCACCGCGTACCTGCTGTGCGGCAACTGGCACGAGGCGGAAGACGTGGTGCAGGCCGCGTACCTCAAGCTCTACCTCGCCGGGCCGAGGATGGCGCACCGGGACGGCGTCGACGCCTACCTCAGGCAGATCGTGGTGCGCACGTTCCTGGGCGAGCGCCGCAAGGCGCGGTGGAAGCGGGAGCGGGTCACCGACGAGCTGCCCGAGGTCGGGGTGCCCGCGCAGCTCAGCGAGGACCGGGTGGTGCTGTGGCGGGCGCTGGACGCGCTGCCCGCCAAGCAGCGGGCGGTGCTCGTGCTGCGGTTCTGGCACGACCTGGGCGTTGACGAGGTCGCCCGGTCGCTGCGGTGCACGAGCGGCACCGTCAAGAGCCACACCTCGCGCGGGCTGGCGGCGCTGCGCCGTCGGTTGGGGGCGGACTTCGCCGCGCTGTGGCCGGAGGTGTCGCGGAATGCTTGAGGACGAGCTCAGGAAGACCTTCGCGGAGCTGGGGGACGCGCCGGGCGGACCGGTGGCCTTCG
>NZ_JBQGCX010000813.1:0-5063 GCF_052038725.1 Actinosynnema sp. | reverse complement strand
CCGAGGTTGACGGTGCGGGGGACGTCGGGCTGAGCCGCCCGCGAACGACGGGGCCGCGCCGGTCGTGCGACCCGGCGCGGTGCGCGGTCCCGCGCGTCAGGCGGTCGCGGCGACCGCGGGCCCGGACGTCCCGCTCGCGCGGTTCCGCTTGCGGCGCACCAGGAGCAGCGCCGCGCCCGCCACCACGAGCACCAGCACCGCCACACCGCTCCACGACACCGCGAGCACCGAGTACCCCCGGCTGATCGCGGCGGGCGCGGTCACCCGGTCCTCCCCCACCGCCACGCCGACCACGCTCAGCTCGCCGGAGGCCCGGAACAGCGACGGCGCCGCCACCTCGAACGCCCGCGTCGCGCTGTCCCCCGGCAGCAGCTCGTCCACCGCGTCCCCGCCGCGCCGCGCCAGCAGCCCGAACGGCCCCGCCACGTCGGCGGTCGCCGCCGCGCCCAGGCGCGCGTTGCCCGTGTTCACCACCTCGTAGGTCACCTTCAGCACCCCGTCCGCGAAGGGGACCCACGACGGGCTGAAGTCCGCCGTCACCGCGCGCACCTCCAGCGCGGGCGTCAGCTCCCCCGACACCTGCAGGTGCACCCGCACCCCGATCCGGCGCTGCACCCGGACGCCGTCCTCGGTCCCCGACACGCCCACCACGATCCCCGCCGGGTGGTCGCCCGGCGTCGCGTCCGCCGGGACCGCCACCACCACCGGCAGGTCGCGCCGCTCGCCGGCGCCCAGGGTGAGCCGCCCGCCGTCGAGACCGCCGACGGAGATCCACTTCCCCGAGTCGACCGGCGTCCCCGCCGCGATGTCGAACGCCCCGTTCTGCACCAGCACCCCGTCCCCGGCGGACACCACGAAGTCGGCGGGCTCGGCCCCCAGGTTCCGCACCGTGATGGAGTCCCTGGCCGTGCTTCCCGGCTCGGCCACGTGCCGCAGGGACACCCGGCCGTCCGTGGGGCCGACGCTCCACTGCACGGGCGCTGCGGACGCCGGGGGCGCGGCGGCCAGCAGGGAGCCCGCCACCAGCAGGGAACCGAGCAGACGACGGTGGGACGACACGGGTCCCCTCCTCAACATCCGGGAAAAGCGCTTCACGTCAACGGAAAGAGCGGGGCGGGACCCCGGGACGAGGGCCCCGCCCCACCACAACGGGAAATCAGTCCTTGGCGAACAGCGTCAGGGTGATCTCGCTGCCGTAGCGACCGCCGCGGGCCTCGTCCGGCACGGTCAGGCCGAGGTCGGCGCCCACGACGGTGGTGCCGTAGCGGCTGACGCGGTTGGTGTCGGCCAGCGCGGCGGGCGCGTCCAGGACGGCCACGGGACCGGCGGCGGCGTTCGAGTCGGAGCTGACGACCTTCGGGGTCCAGCCCAGGTTCTCGGCGCCGAACCTCCGGTTGCCCGCGACGAACTCACCGGCGGCGCCGGAGACGGTCCAGCCCTGGCCGCGCGCCTGCACCTCGTTGCGGGTGTCGGTCACGGTGACCTGCGGCAGCGCGCCGATCTGCGAGCGCGACGCGCCCTCGAACCGGACGACGCCGCTGTCGGCGACGGTCATGCTCAGGTCACCGGCGGTGCTGGGCAGCGGCACGGACGCCTCCAGCGCGACGGCCGAGTCGGCCGACGCCGGGGCGTGGCCCAGCAGGTCGAACACGGTCTCGCCGACGGCGGTGTTGTCCAGGTACGCGCCGCGCACGGTGTCCCACTTGTCGGCGCGCGCGTTCAGCACGTCCGCGCCCGCGCCCTTGGCGTAGAGGGGGACCAGGGCGTTGGTGTGGCCACCGGAGTGCCACGACACCTGCGGCAGCTCGCCCTTGGCGCCGGTCATCGGGGTCCAGGCCGGCTTGGCGCCGGGGCCCGCGAGGTAGCCGGTCTCGTGGTCGGCGGTGACGACGACCAGGGTCTCGTCCCAGCTGCTGTTGCGCTCGACCCAGTCGGTGACGGCCTCGACGGAGCGGTTGAACTCGACCTGCTCCTCCACCAGGCGCGTGGTCTGGTTGGCGTGGCCCGCCCAGTCGACGGCGCCGCCCTCGACCATCAGGAAGAAGCCGTCCTCGTCCTTCTCCAGCACGTTCAGCGCGCCCTTGGCCATCACGTCCAGGGACGCGACGTCGTTGCGGGCGTCGGTGCCCGGCGCGACCGTGTTGTTGCCCAGGCCCGGCCGGTTGTACTGGAGGGTCTCGGCGACCTGCGCCAGGCCGAACACCTTCTCCGGGACCTCGGTCGCGGTGGCCAGCGCCTCGAAGGCGGAGCGGGTCTCGACGTAGGAGAAGTCGGTGCCGCCACCGCTGACCCGCTGGAAGTCGTGCTGCGAGATCCAGGTCCAGTTGGACGCGCGGCTGGTGTGCGCGTCGGTGTAGTTCGGGTGCCCGCCACCCATGATGACGTCGGCGCCGCTGTCGATCATCTCGGTCGCGAGGCCCTGGTAGTCGTTGCGGTCGGCGTTGTGGGCGATGAAGCCCGCCGGGGTGGCGTGGTTGAACGGCACCGAGGTGACGACGCCGACCTTCTTGCCGACCTCCTTGGCCTGCTCGCCCACGGTCAGCAGCTTCCGGCCCGCCGGGTCGAAGCCGATGACGCCGTTGGTGGTCTTGACGCCGGTGCCGAGCGCGGTCGCCGCGGCGGCGGAGTCGGTGGCGCCGGAGGCGACCCAGTCGAACGAGCCCCAGGCCTGCTCGGGGGTGTAGGACGCGCGGCCGTTCGCCGAGTAGTGGCTCTGCGCGACCTGCACGGGGAAGGTCTCGTAGACCTGGCTGGGCACGCCGGGGACGCGCCGCACGGCTCCGGTCGCGGGGTCCACCGCGACCTGGTTGAGGCTCTGCCCGTGCTCGTACAGGTTGGCGGCGTCGAACTGGTTGTAGCCCGCGCCGTCCGAGATGAGCACGATGATGTTCTTCGGCGCGGTGGTCTCCGCGGCCGACGCGACACCGGCGGGCGCCGAGGCGAACGCGACGCCCAGGGCCGTGCCGGTGACGGCGAGCTTCCGAGTGCGCTTGAGCACTCCGCCCATTGCTTCCTCGTTCCGTGTGGATGCGCTGTGGTGGCGCCGGTCGTGACCGGGCCGGACCACACGCTTCGCCCGGAAGGTAAAGCGATCACCAAGCAGTGGAGTACTGGGAGCAAAACTCTCGGCAAGGCGCGGTTGTCCGCCGTTCGCCGTGGGTGCTCGGTGATCAGGCGATCACCGGTTGTCGCGACAGGAAGGCGCGCAGCGGCGCGAGGTGCCGGTCCGAGTCGGTCCAGGCGTGCTCCGGGTCGGCGGCGACGCGGTGCTCGGCGACCACCTCGCCGCCCCGGAACCTGCGCACCACCGGGCGCAGCGGGGCGGGCACGTCGGGGTCCGCGTGGTCGGCGGCGTGGTCGGCGACGTGCTCCAGGGTGATGGCGAGGCAGTCGGGGGCGTGCCCGGCGACCAGGTCCACCGGCACCTCCTCCAGGTAGCGCGCGGTCGCGCCGCCCGGAACGACGACGTCGGCCAGCCGGGCGCGCTGGTGCCACAGCGCGGAGCTCCGGTTCACCCGCGCCAGGACGGCGGGGGCCAGGTCGTCGGCGGGCACCTCGGTCGACGGCCACGGCACGCCGTGGTTCTTGCGCTCCAGCACCCTGGCCAGCGCGCGCACCGCGTACCGGAAGCCGTGGATGTCGCCGGTGGACGAGTGGTCGTCGGCGTCGCGCATGAGCGCGCCCGCGAAGTGCAGGCCGGGCACGGAGGTCGACTCCCACTCGGCGGTCAGCGCCGGGAAGCGGTCGTCGGGAGCGGGGGCGGGGCGGGCGCCGTCGCCGAAGATGGTGGTGTCGAAGCGGAAACCGGTCGCGACGACGACCCGGTCGTAGCGGATCGCCCTGGTGGCGCCGTCGGTGTGCCGGAGCGCGACGGTGACCGTGTAACCGCCGGGTCCGCCGCTCGCGGCGTCCGGGGCGGGACCGTCCGCGCCGGGGCACGCGCCGGGGCCGCTGTCGTCGTCGGCCCGGATGTCCAGCACCGACCCGTCCAGCAGCGCGGCGCCGACGCCGAACAGGGCCGCGTCCAGGAACACCGCGTTCACCGCGCGCACGTACCCCGCCCGCCACGCCACCCGCGCGGGCCGGGGCCCGATCACGTGCACCACCGACGCCGTGCGCACCAGGCTGTTCGCGACCTCGAACGCCGAGTTCCCCTTGCCCACCACCAGGACCCGCTGTCCGGCGAACCCGCGCGGGTCCGGGTCGTAGGCGCCGTAGTGCTCCACGCGGTCGATGCCGGGGATGGGCGGCAGGTGCGGCTTGGCGAGCCCGGTCGCCACGACCAGCCACCGCGCGGTGTGCGTGCCGCCGTGCTGGTCGACCACCCGGAAGCGCGGCCGGAACCCGCCGAACCCGCTGCGCGTCACCGAGAGCGCGCGGGTGTCGCAGCGGACGTCGACGCCGGTGGCGCGGGCGAACTCCACCAGGTAGCGGGCGAGGTCGTCGGCGTGCGGCAGGCGGTCGGCGCTGTGGTCGGGGAAGCGCGGCGCGGGCCCGTCGGACAGCAGCGAGTGCGCGTCGCGACGCAGGTCCAGCTCGGGGTCGCCCGCCGGGGAGCCGCCCTCGTTGACCGACAGGAGCCTGCGGTGCCGGGGGAAGGCGCGGAAGAACTGGCCGGGCGCGGGCCCGGCCTCCAGCACGCGACAGGACCGGCCGGCGCGGTCGAGCAGGTGCGCGAGCTGCAACCCGGCGGGACCGGCACCGACGATGAGGTACTCGACCTCGGGCACGACAAGACCTCCGCGGCGTGGACGGCTGCGGAGAGGGGTACGGCGGCGGGTCGGCGGGCGTTCAACCTGGGTGGGCACTTCACAGGTGGTGAGGCACGTGCCTGCGGCGCTGGACGACTGGATCGCCCCTGAGGATCGTTGGACTGGCCGTGCGCCACCGGGGCAGGGGGTGGGGTGAGCGAGGAGTTGCCTGGTTCGGGTTCCGGCGGGTCAGGTGGGCGGACCGAGAGAGGCAAAGCGCACGAGACGGGCGGTTCAGGACCGAACTTCCTGCGGAGTCTCTTAGGATCGACCCGTTCAGCGCGGTCCGCCACTTGACGACCGCGGTGATGT
>NZ_JBQGCX010000812.1:0-3688 GCF_052038725.1 Actinosynnema sp. | reverse complement strand
CGGGCTCACCGCCGCCGACCTCGCGCGCGGGGCCAGGCACGGCGCTGGCTCGCTCACCACCACCGAGGCGCTGGCCCTGCTCGACGCCGCGCTCGCCTCGCCGGAACCCGCCGTCCTCGCCGCCGCGCTCGACCCCCGCCGCGCCGCCGAGGTCCCGCCGCTGCTGCGCGACCTCGCCGGACCGCGCCGGGCGGTCGCGGCCCAGGCCGTCGCGGGCGCGGACCGGCCGCTGATCGACGTGGTCAGGGCGCACACCGCGACCGTGCTCGGGCACCGCGACGCCTCCGCCGTGGACGCGAACCGCGCGTTCAAGGAGCTGGGCGTCGACTCGCTCACGGCCGTGGAGCTGCGCAACCGGCTCGCCGCCGCGACCGGGCTCGCGCTCGCCGCCACCTCGGTGTTCGACCACCCGACCCCGGCGCTGCTCACCGCGCACCTGCTCGCCGAGTTCGGGCACGCCCCCGCCGCCGGGACCACCGCGCCCCCCGCCACCGCCGCCGTCACCGCCGACGCGGGGGAGCCCATCGCGATCGTGTCGATGGCCTGCCGCTTCCCCGGCGACGTGTCCTCCCCGGAGGACCTGTGGGACCTCGTCGCGGGCGGCGGGGACGCGCTCACCCCGTTCCCCGCCGACCGGGGCTGGGACCTGGCGACCCTGTTCGCCCCCGACCCGGACCGCGCCGGGCGCAGCCACGCCCGCGAGGGCGGGTTCCTCGCCGACGTCGCGGGCTTCGACGCCGACCTGTTCGGCATCAGCCCGCGCGAGGCCATCGGCACCGACCCGCAGCAGCGGCTGCTGCTGGAGGTGGCGTGGGAGCTGTTCGAGCGCGCGGGCATCGCCCCCGACTCGCTGCGCGGCACCGACACCGGCGTGTTCGCGGGCGTCATCGCGCACGGCTACCCGGTGCTGCCCGCCCACTCCGACCAGGGGCTGGAGGGGCACCGGGTGACCGGGGTGTCCGGGAGCGTGGTGTCCGGCCGGGTCGCCTACGCCTTCGGGCTGCAGGGACCGGCGATGACCGTGGACACCGCCTGCTCGTCCTCGCTGGTGGGCGTGCACCTGGCGGTGCGGGCCCTGCGCGGCGGCGAGTGCTCGCTGGCGCTGGCGGGCGGCGTGACGGTGCTGAGCACGCCGGACCTGTTCGTGGACTTCTCCCGGCAGCGCGGGCTCGCCGCCGACGGGCGCTGCAAGGCGTTCGGGGCGGGCGCGGACGGCACCGGGTTCGGCGAGGGCGTCGGGCTGGTGCTGCTGGAGCGGCTGTCGGACGCGCGCCGCAACGGGCGCCGGGTGCTGGGGCTGGTGCGCGGCAGCGCGGTGAACTCCGACGGGGCCTCCAACGGGCTGACCGCGCCCAGCGGCCCCGCGCAGGAGCGCGTCATCGGGCGGGCGCTCGCGGACGCCGGGCTGTCGGCGGCCGACGTGGACCTCGTGGAGGCGCACGGCACCGGGACCCGGTTGGGCGACCCGATCGAGGCGCGGGCGCTGGTGGCGACCTACGGGCGGGACCGGGGCGGGGAGCCGGTGTGGCTCGGGTCGGTCAAGTCCAACATCGGGCACACCCAGGCCGCCGCCGGGGGCGCCGGGCTTATCACGGCGGTGCAGGCGGTGCGGCAGGGGGGGCGGCCCGCGACCCTGCACGCGGCCGAGCCCACCCCCGAGGTCGAGTGGGACGGGGTCGCGGTGCTGGCCGAGCAGCGGGACTGGCCCGAGGTGGGCAGGCCGCGCCGGGCGGCGGTGTCCTCGTTCGGGGTCAGCGGCACCAACGCGCACGTGGTGCTGGAGCAGGCGCCCGAGGAGTTGAGCCCCGAGGGGCGGATCCCCGACAGGCGGACTTCAGAGGGGCGGGTGCCTGAGGGGCGGGTGCCTGAGGGGCGGGCACCCGAGGGACGGACGTCCGGAGGCCGGGCACCCGAGGGCCAGACATCCGAGGGCCAGACATCCGAGGGCCAGACATCCGAGGGCCAGACATCCGAGGGCCGGGCGTTCGGCGGCCGGGTGCCCGAAGACCAGACATCCGAGGGCCAGGCGGCCATGGGGCGGGCGCCTGAGGGCCAGGCGCCCCTGGGCCAGGTGTCCGAGAGCCGGGCGCCCGACCACCGGGTGCCCGCCGGGCCCGACCGGGACGTCCCCGGTCACCTGCCGCTCGTGCTGTCCGCGCACGACCCGGCCGCGCTGCGCGCCACCGCGGCCCGCCTGCTGCCGGTCGCCGAGCGCGTCCCGCTGCCCGACCTGGCGCTGTCCCTGGTCACCGGCCGCGCCGCCCTGCCCTGCCGGGTGGTGCTCCCCGCCCGCGACCGGGGTCAGGTGCTGGCGGCGCTGCGCGACCTCGCGTCCGGCGCCACCGCGCCCGCCGAGCGGGACGGCGGGGGCGTGGCGTTCCTGCTGTCCGGCCAGGGCAGCCAGCGGGCCGGGACCGGGCGGCTGCTGGAGCGGCGCTTCCCGGTGTTCCGGGACGCGCTGCGCGAGGTGTGCGCCCTGCTCGACCGGCGCGTCGTCGGCGGTCCCGGCGTGCGCGCCGCGCTGGACGACCCCGGGCTGCTCGCCGACACCCGCTACGCGCAGGCCGGCCTGTTCGCCGTGCAGGTCGCGCTGGTGCGCCTGCTCGACGCGCTCGGTGTCCGCCCCGACCTGCTCGCCGGGCACTCGGTCGGCGAGATCGCCGTCGCGCACGCCGCCGGGGTGCTGTCCCTGGAGGACGCCTCCACCCTCGTGGCCGCGCGCGGCGCCCTCATGCGCGAGCTGCCCCCCGGCGTGATGGTCGCGGTCCGCGCGGGCGAGGACGCGGCGCGCGCCGCGCTGGTCGACGGGGTGGAGCTGGCCGCCGTCAACGGCCCCCGCGCCACCGTGCTCACCGGCGACGAGGCCGCCGTCACCGAGGTCGCCGCCCGCCTCGGGCGCGCCACGCGCCTGCGGGTCGCCCACGCCTTCCACTCGGCCGCGGTCGACGCGGTGCTGCCCGCGTTCGCCGACGTGCTGGCGCGCCTGGACTTCCGCCCGCCGCGCGTCCCGGTGGCCACCACCGCGCCCGGCGCGCTCGACGCGCCCGAGTACTGGCTGGGCCAGGCCCGCGAGCCGGGGCGCTTCGCCGCCGCCGTCACCGACCTGCACCGGCGGGGCGCGACCGCGTTCGTCGAGGTCGGCCCCGGCGGCGGGCTGGCCGCCGCCGCGCAGGAGTGCCTGGACGGGCACGACGTGCTCTGCGCCCCCCTGCTGCACCGCGACCGGGACGAGGACCACTCCCTGATCACCGCGCTCGGCGCGCTGCACGCGAGGGGCGCGCGCGTCGACTTCGCCCCGCTGCTGGCCGACGCGGGCGGCCGGACCACCGACCTGCCCACCTACCCGTTCCAGCGCCGCCGCTTCTGGCTCGACCCCGCCCCGCCCACCACCGACGCCGCCCCGCTGGAGCACCCGCTGCTCACCGGGGAGCTGGAGATCCCCGGCTCGGACACCGCCGCGTTCACCGGCCGCGCCGCCACCGGCGCCCACCCGTGGCTGGCCGACCACCGGCTGCTCGACGCGGTCGTCGTGCCCGGCACGGCCCTGCTGGACCTGGTGCGGGCGGCCGGTCGCCAGCTCGGGCGGCCCGAGGTCGCCGAGCTGGTCAACGCGGTCCCGCTGGTGCTCGGCGACGGGGCGGCGCTGCTGCGCGTCACCGCCGCCGCGCCGGGACCGGACGGGCGGCGG
>NZ_JBQGCX010000811.1:0-5476 GCF_052038725.1 Actinosynnema sp. | reverse complement strand
GCCCGCCCCCGCGGAAACCCCCGGCGCGCCACCGCCTCACCGCCGCCGCCTCACCGCCGCCGCCTCACCGCCGCCGCCTCACCGCCGCAGGCTCACCGCCGCAGGCTCACCGCCGCCGCCAGCTCACCACCGCCCGCGCCGCCAGGCCACACCCGCCGCGACCAGCCCGGCCACCGCGCCCAGCCCCAGCACCGACGGCACCCCGATCCGGGCCGCCTTGCGGGCCGTGCGGAAGTCCCGCGTCTCCCAGCCGCGCTTGCGCGCCGTCTCGCGCAGGCCCGAGTCCGGGTTCACCGCGACCGCGGTGCCGACCACCGACAGCATCGGCACGTCGTTCACCGAGTCCGAGTACGCCGTGCACCTGCGCAGGTCCAGGCCCTCCTGCGCGGCCAGCGCGCGCACCGCGTGCGCCTTCGCCTTGCCGTGCAGCAGGTCGCCCACGAGCCTGCCCGTGTAGATCCCGTCCACGTTCTCGCCGACCGTGCCCAGCGCCCCGGTCAGCCCGAGCCGCCTGGCGATGATCGTCGCCAGCTCGACCGGCGTCGCCGTCACGAGCCACACGCGCTGACCGGCGTCCAGGTGCATCTGCGCGAGCGCCTGCGTGCCCGCCCAGATCTTGTCCGCCATCAGCTCGTCGAAGATCTCCTCGCCGAGGCTGATGATCTCCGCCACGCTGCGCCCCGCCACGAACGACAGGGCCTGCTCGCGCGACTCCTTCACGCTCTGCGGGTTCTCCCGGCCGCCGACCCGGAACTTCAGCTGCTGCCAGGCGAAGCCCACCAGGTCCGAGTTCTTGAAGTACTTCCTGGCCGCGAGCCCGCGCGCGAAGTGGAAGATCGACGCGCCCATCATCATCGTGTTGTCCACGTCGAAGAAGGCGGCTGCCGTCAGGTCCGACGCCGCCTGACCCGGTGCGTCGGCGAGTGCAGCCGCCGCCGACGCCTCGCCCGCCAGTTCGGCGAGCCTCTCGCGCTCGGCCGAGCCCTGCACCACACGCTTCGACACCACTCCAGCGCCTCCCAGGGGTTCGATGCGACAAGAGTAGCGATCAGCCGGTGGGGAGGATGCCGGACAGCCCCGGCAGCTCCAGCGGCAGCGGCAGTTGCAGCGACGGCAGCGGGAGGGTGGGCAGCAGGTCCGTGAGCTGCGGCAGCGGCAGCTGCACGCCGGGCTGGTCGGTCTGCGGCTGGCCCGCCTTCGGGGTGGTGGTCGCCACGGGCGGCTGACCTGCCCCGGTGGTGGGCGCCCCGGTCGTGCGCGGCGCGCCGGTCGTGCCGGTGCCTGCCTGGCCGGTGCCGGGGACGGGCGCGGAGGACGTGGTGGACGGGGCCGCCGACGTCGAGCCCGGCTCCTGGCCGACCGGCTCGCACCCCTGCTCCGCGGGCAGCGGGCCGAGGTCGTCGGACGTGCCCGAGGTCACCACCGCGCAGTCGGCGCGCGCCAGCAGGCCGACCACGCGCACCCCGATCCGGCCGAGCAGCTCCATCGACCCGCCCGCGCGCGCGTTCGCGTCGGAGGGCAGCTCGTGGCGCACCGAGTCCAGCCTGTGCGACTGGGCGGCTGCCCACTCGTACAGCGAGCCGAGCGCGCCCCGGTCGGCGGTCGTGCCGTGCGCGACCAGCGCCCGCGCGCCCGCCGAGGCGTCCGCGTCGAAGTCGGAGAACGCGGTCAGGTAGCCGGCGACCGGCCCGCCGCCGGTGTCGCGGCCCCGCCCGGCCAGCGTCTCCACCTCGGACAGCCGGGACGCGGCGAACTCCAGCCGCTTGAACCCCTTGCCGTCCTCGGCGAACATGAGCCCGAGCTGGGCCTCCTCGGTGGTCCGCTTGACCCCGTACAGCGCGTCGCCGGGCAGCGCGTCCCGGCTCAGCAGGACCGACATCCCGGCCAGCGACAGCAGCAGGCACAGCGCCGCCGCCGACGCGACCAGGAACCGCCCGCGCGCGCCGCCGCGTCTTCGCCGCTCCCCGAGGTCGGTCACGCCACCGCCCGGACCGGGACCCGCGCCGACGCGCGGCTCGCCGTCCACCGGGTCCTCGCCCGCGACCGGCTCCAGGATCGCCGGGTCGGCGATCGAGGCGGCCATCCCGTCCAGCACCCGCGCGCGCATCCGCGCCCTGGCGTCCGCGTCCGGGCCGCCCTGCTCGGCCGCCCGCCGGAGCACCTCGACGACGGCCAGCTCACGCGCGAAGTCCGGGTCCGCCCCGCCCTCCGGCAGCGCCTCGACAGCGCGGGCGAACTCCTCGTCGTCCCCGTGACGCCCCAGCGGCGTGATTCCTCTACCCACCATCCCGCACCGTCCGACCAGCGTGCCTGCACCGAAGTAACGAACCGGGATGTTCCGGGGTTACGCGTGTTCCGGGGTCACGCGCGACCGGGCGGTCCGGCGCCGCTCACCGCAACCACTGTGGCAGCAGTTGGGCCAACCGGCGCACCGCGCGGTGCTGCAGGGCCTTGACGGCACCCTCGTTGCGCCCCATCCTCGCCGCGGTCTCGGCCACGGACAAGCCCTGGATGAAGCGCAGGGTAATGCACTCGCGCTGGTCATCGCCCAGTTGGCGGACGCAGCGGAGCAGCTCCTCGCTCGTCGCCAGCGCCAGCACCTCCTGCTCCGGCCCGTCCGCCGCCTCGCGGTTGTCCGCCAGCTCGGCCGTGGTGACCTCCAGCCGGTACCGGCTGGACTTCACGTGGTCGAACACGATGTTCCTGGCGATCGTGACGAACCAGGCGCCCACGTCGCGGCCCTGGTAGCTGATCGACCCGATGCTCCGCAGCGCGCGCAGGAACGTCTCGCTGGTCACGTCCTCGGCCAGCGTCCGGTCCCCGATCCGGAACAGGACGTAGCGGTAGACCACGTCGACGTACCGGTCGTACAGGGCGCCGAACGCCTCCTTGTCGCCGCCCTGGGCCGCGCGCACCAGGGCCCACGGCTCGTCCGGCGCGTCGCCGTCCACGTCCTCGCCGGTGCCCGGCCGCCTGCCCCCGCCCCACAGGGAGCGGAGACCGCGGCGGGGTCTCGCGCTGTTCTCGCGCGTCCTCGCGGTCATCGGCTCGCGGCACCTCCACGGAGTCGACGCTCCCGCAGCATACGTTTCCCCACCTCTGTATCAGGGATTCGGTGACAGTAGGGACCGGTGCGCGCGTTCCGCGAGCGGGGTCACCCGAGGGCACTACGTGCGCGGCCCCGACCGTGCCAGACTGCGACCAGGTCCCGCAGGGTCCCCGACGAGGAGGCTGCCTTGGTCGCTCCCGCCCGCAACGTCGCAGACCTGGTGCGCGAGTCGGCGCGCAGGGGACCGGGGCACCCGGCCGTGGTCGACGTCACCACCGCGCGGAGCCTGAGCTGGGGCGCGCTCGACGCGGCGGTGGACGCGGAGGCCCGAAGGCTCGTGGGCGCGGGGCTGCGGCCCGGCGACCGGGTCGCGGTGCGGCTGCCGACCGGTCCGGCGTTCTGCGCGGCGGTGTTCGGCGCGCTGCGCGCGGGCGGCGTCCTGGTGCTGCTGGGCGCCGGTCAGCCGCGCCACGAGCTGGACCGGCTGCTGGCCGACAGCGGCGCGCGGCTGCTGGTCGGCGACCCGGACGAGCCGGGCGCCGAGCCGGGCGGGCCGCCGGACCCGCGGGTCACCGTGCTGCCCGCGCCCCCGCTCGACGTCGAGCCGGGCTCGGCGCCGCCGGTCGACGCGGTCCGGGGCGGCGAGGACGTCGCCGTGATCGGCTACACCTCCGGCACCTCGGGCGTGCCGCGCGGCGCGATGCTGTCGCACCGGGCGCTGCTGGCCAACGTCGACCAGTGCGCCGAGCTGCGGCCCGCCCCGGTGACCGCCGGGGACCGGGTGCTGCTCGCGCTGCCGCTGTTCCACGTCTACGGGCTCGGGCCCGGTCTGCTCCAGGTCGCGGGCGCGGGGGCCACCGCCGTGCTGGTCGAGCGGTTCGACCCGGACGCCGCGCTCACCGCGATCCGCGAGCACCGGGTGACCGCGCTGGTCGGCGTGCCGCCGATGTACCGGGCGCTGCTGGCCCAGCCGGTGGCGCGGCTGCGCGCGGACCTGGCGACCGTGCGGCTGTTCACCTCCGGCGCGGCCCCGCTGCCGCCCGAGGTGCTGACCGGGATGCGCGCCGCGACGGGCCTGGTCGTGCACGAGGGCTACGGCCTGACCGAGACCGGTCCCGTGCTGACGTCCTCGCTGGTCACGGGCACGGCGAAGCCGGGTTCGGTGGGCAGCCCGCTGCCCGGCGTCGAGCTGCGCCTGGTCGACAGCGACGGCTCCCCGCTCGACCTGGAGGAGGACGAGCCGGGCACCGGGCTGGTGTCGGTGCGCGGCGCGAACCTGTTCAGCGGCTACTGGCCGGACGGCGCGCACGGCCCGGCCGAGGACGGCTGGTTCCGCACCGGCGACGTCGGCTACCTGGACGCGGACGGCGACCTGCACCTGGTCGACCGGGCGGGCGACCTGATCATCGTCAACGGGTTCAACGTCTACCCGCACGAGGTGGAGGCGGTGCTGCGCGAGCTGCCCGGCGTGGTGGAGGCGGCGGCGGTGGGCGTGCCGGACGAGCGGACCGGCGAGGCGGTCAAGGCGGTGCTCGCGCTGGCGGACGGGGTCGAGCTGGACGAGGCGCGGGTGCGCGGGCACTGCGCGGACCGGCTGGCGAAGTTCAAGGTCCCGACCTCGGTGGAGTTCACCTCCGCGCTGCCGCACTCGCCGACCGGCAAGGTCGCGAGGGCCCTGCTCCGCCCGCCGCTGATCTGAGGGGGAGGATGGGGGCGTGAGCCACCACGTCACCCTCGTCACCCGCGTCGACTGCCACTCGTGCGAGCAGGCCAAGGCGGACCTGGAGCGGATCTGCGGCGAGCTGGGCGTGCCGTGGGACGCGGTCGACGTCGACTCGGACCGGGAGCTGCGCGCCGAGTACGGCGACCGGGTGCCGGTGATCCTCGTCGACGGCGAGGAGCACGGGTACTGGGAGGTCGAGGAGGACCGCCTGCGCGCCGCGCTGGCCTGACCGCGCTGGCCTGACCGCGCTGGTCCGATCGCGCCGGCGGCCTGACCGCGCTGGCCTGACCGGGGGAGAGTCCGCGCGCTGCCGCGCGAACCGGGCCGGGGCCGGTGTCGAATGTCCGGCATGACTCGCTGGAAGGCCGCACTGCTCGGGCTGCTCTCGGTGACGGCCGCGCTGGCCGCGGGGCACCTGGCCGCCGGGTTCGTCGGGTTGTCCGCCTCGCCGTACCTCGCGGTCGGCAACACCGCGATCGACTTCACGCCGACACCGCTGAAGGACTTCGCCGTCCGCACGTTCGGCACCGCCGACAAGCCCGTGCTGCTGCTCGGCATGGCGGTGGTGATCGCCCTGCTCGCGGTGCTGGCGGGTCTGCTGTCCCGGCGCTCCCCGCTGCCCGGCACGGTGCTGGCGGGCGCGCTGGGCCTGATCGGGATCGCGGCCGTGCTGTACCGGCCGGACCTCGGCAGGCTGGCCGTCC
>NZ_JBQGCX010000810.1:0-10229 GCF_052038725.1 Actinosynnema sp. | reverse complement strand
CTGCCCGCGACGACCTCGGCGGCGCGCTCGGCCTCGACGACCTCGGGCGCGCGCCCGTCCCGGTGGTGCAGCTCGGCCAGCACCCCGAGCAGGAACCCCAGGTCGCGCTCCAGCACGTCCTCGTCCGGCACCTCGCCGATCGGGTAGTGGAACCCGGCCACGGTGCCCGCCTCGTAGGCGGGGCCGAGCTGCGAGCGCCGGGCGTCCAGGGAGATCTCGGTGACCAGGTCGGGCCGCAGGTCCAGCAGGTCCCGCAACCGCTCCCTGGCGGCGGCCGTGCTCCGCCTGAGCTCGTCGTGCGGCAGCGGGTGGAGCTCATCGTTCTCCCAACTGGTCGCGCCCTTGCCGAGGTTCAGGTAGGCGCCGTCGCCCTGGGCGTTGAACAGGTAGACGAGGTACCAGCCCTTGGTGGCCGAGGGCGACCTGCTGTGCGAGTAGACCCGCGCCCACGGGATCTCGCTCTTGCGGCCGGTCCCGTCCCGCGCCTCGACCCGCAGGTCGCCGATCGGCTCCGGCAGCTCCGCGTCCAGCCGCTCGACCCGCGCCCTCAGCCAGCGCGTGATCCCGTCGCGCACCAGCTTGCCGCGCTCCTGCATCTCGACGGTGTTCTCCTGGCTCCACACCGGCTGGAGCTGCAACACGCCCTGTAGCAAATCCCGCACGGTTGAACCATAAGCGCGTCACCACATCGGCGGGCCCATCCACGCACCGCGCACCCCCCTCCCCGCCCGCGCCTTCCCCACCACCCACCCGGTTGACCAGTGCCACAGCCGCGTTCACGTCGTGTCCCCGAAGTGCGCTATCCCACCCCGCTCACCCCCCGCGCCCGCGCCGCGCCGCCACTACGCTCGTGATCGTGACGGCCCACCTCTACCTCGTGCGGCACGGCCAGACCGCTTGGTCCGAGAGCGGCAGGCACACCGGGATCTCCGACGTGCCCCTCACCACCCACGGCGTTCAGCAGGCCAGGCGCGCGGGCGCCGTCCTGGCCAGGCTGCGCGGAACCGACCTTCCCCCCGCCCTCGCGCTGTGCTCCACCCGCGAGCGCTCCTGGCGGACCGCCGAGCTCGTCGGGCTCGACGCGGAGAAGACCGAGGCGCTCGCCGAGTGGGACTACGGCGACTACGAGGGCCTCACCACCGAGCAGATCCGCGAGCAGGTCCCCGGCTGGACGGTCTGGACGCACCCCTGCCCGAACGGCGAGACCGCCGAGCAGGTGCGCGACCGGGCCGCGCTGGTGGTCGACGAGGCCCGCGCCGGGTTGCGCAAGGGCGACGTCGTGCTCGTCGGCCACGGGCACTTCACCCGCGCGGTCATCGCCACCTGGTTGGGGCTCGGGCCCGAGGACGGGGTGCGGTTCGCGCTCGACCCGGCGGGCATCGCGGTGCTCGGGGACGAGCGCGGGACGCCCCAGGTGCGGTCGCTGAACGTGCCCGCCTGGGAGCTCGCGAGCGACTGACCCGCGGTGGCGCTGCGGCGGGGACGGCCCCACCGCGGCTGCCGCGTGCATGTCGGGAAGCTCACGGAGCGCTCAACCGCCTCCGCACGAACGGCGGAACAGTCACCCTCTGCCGGCGCGCCTCACCCAGCGGTACGACTACCAGTGCCAGTACAGCGCGAGCGTCGAGCTGAACCCGGCCGCGGTGCTCATCATCGTGCTGTTCAGCCTGGCCTTCGGCGCGATCGCGGTCGTGTCCACGTAACGCCTCTTCACGAAGGCGGGTCGCGAGGGCCGGCTCGCGCTCGTGCCGATCTGCAACACCCTCACGGTGCTGCGAACGGCCAGCAGGGCGGCTGCCCGCCCCAGCACTGACCGGACCCACCGCACGACCCCGCCGAACCGGCCGCGCGGCGCCCCTCGAGGGCCAAACGCCTCAGCGCCGCAAGCCCACCGCCCCGTACGACACCGCCTCGACGCCGAACTCCGGCTCGTCGCCCTCCCGCCGCCACTTGGACGACAGCACCAGCCCCGGCTCCAGCAGCTCGAACCCGTCCAGCAGCACCTCGACCTCCGCCTTGGTCCTCGGCGTGAGCGGGTGCGCGTCGGTCGCCACCCCGAGCAGCTTGTCCACCACCTCCGGCTGGAAGTCCGCGGTGAGGTGGGTGAACACCAGCAGGCTGCCCGCCGCCATCACGTCCCGGTACCCCGCCACGACCCGCTCCGGCCGGTCGGCCGCCACCAGGCACGGCAGGATCGCCACCATCAGCACCGCGACCGGCGCCGTCAGGTCCAGCAGCTCGCGGCACTCCGGGGAGGCCAGCACGGCGGCCGGGTCGCGGACGTCGGCCTCGGCCATCGCCACACCGGCCCGACCGCGCAGCATCGCGCGGGCGTGCGCGACGGTCGCGGGCTCGTTGTCCACGTAGACCACGCGGCAGTCCGGGTCGACCTCGTGGGCGACCTCGTGCACGTTGCCCGCCGTGGGGATGCCGGACCCGAGGTCGAGGAACTGCCGGATGCCCCGCTCCAGGCACAGCTTCACGGCGCGCCGCAGGAACGCGCGGCCGTGCTGCACCATCGCGTCGGCGGGCACCTCGCTGACCGCGCGGAGCGCGAACTCCCGGTCGACGGCGAAGTTGTGCGCGCCGCCAAGGTAGTAGTCGTACAGCCGAGCCGCGTTCGGACGGTCCCGGTCGTCCGACACCGGTCTCGGGGAGTTCTGCACAGCGCACCTCACCCTGCCTGGACTGCGAAGCGGCGCGAACGCCTGCGAAACCGTATCCGGGCTACTCCGTTCGTGTCCATCCGCCAATCGTGAACACGAAGGGTGATTGCTGCTGGTCCAAGGGGGCTAACCACTCGTCCGAGGGTCACCCCGCAGGGCCTTGATCCCCCGGTTGGAAGATCGACAACTCGCAGCTCAGGGCCCCGAGTGCCGCGCCTGGAACTCCCTGTAACAGCCAACGACGTGAGTCAGCGGAAATGCGACACACAACACCGAACGGGGGAAACGAGCACGCGACTCCGGGTGAGGGGGAATCGGGCCGCGCACACCCCGCAACCGGGCACGCGGCCCCGAGCGCGGAGGGAACGCGGGCCCGGCCCCGACCGGGCGCGCGGGCACGATCCCCACCGGACGCGCGGCACGACGAGCGGCCCAGCGGACGCGACCCGGACACCGGCCGGGCGACCGGGAGCCGCAGAGCAGGCAGACCTCCGCGCGCGCAGCCACCGACCGACGGCGATCACCAGTCGGCGGCTCCCCGATCGGGCGAACCCCGGCGCACCGCCGCCGCAGGCGATCGGCACGGCTTCGGGAAGCCGATGCCCCCACCGCCGCCTCGCGACCGCCCACCGGCGCGCCACCCCGAGCACCCCCGGACGCGCCGGAGCGGCGGGCCCCCAGGGGTCCCGCCGCTCCGCCTCACCTCCGGGTCACCCGCCGAGCCGGGGCCCGGCGGTCACCCGCGCGATCACACGCCCGCGTACTGCCGGATCCACGACCGGTACTGCCCGACCGCCGTGTAGTTCGACACGCTCGACCGGTCGCTCGTCGAGGCCACGCCGACCTGGTAGTACTTGCCGTCCACCGGGCTCGTCGCGAACATCGGGCCGCCCGAGTCCCCGCCCGCCGCGATGCCGTTCACCCGGCGCACCGAGATCGCGACGCCGCCCCGGTAGTCCCGCCCGTTCACGGTCGACACCCGCGTGTCCGCGACCTTCAGGTACCGCGACTGGCAGTTGATCTCCGGCTGGTTGGTGCAGGTCGCGCCCCAGCCGTACAGCTGCACGGTCTGCCCGTTCACCACGGCCGCGTTGGTCCCCAGCGGCGAGTAGGTGGCGGTCACCGAGCGGTCCAGCTTCGCCAGCGCCAGGTCGACCGACGGGTGCTGGATGATCTGCGTCGCGGTCGCCACCGTGCCGCCGCTGCTCTGGTCCAGGCTGCCGATGCGGAAGGTGTAGGTCGCCGAGCTGGCCACGCAGTGCTGCGCGGTCAGGATCCAGGTCGGCGCGATGATCGTGGCCGAGCAGTTCTCCCGGCCGTTCGCGAACAGGCGCGCCGCCCACGGGGCGTTGCTCGCGGTGCCGCCGCCGATGATGGCGGGCGAGAGGTCGTCGGGCGCGGGGGCGGCGGAGGCCGCGGGCGCGATGGCGGTCACGGCCAGTGCCGCCAGGAGCGCGGCGCCGGTGCTGATGGCCGCGGACAGGGCGCGGGGCAGTCGCATTGAGTCACCTTCGGACGCAGGGGCGGTTGCAGGGGGTGGCGAAATCGCCACGCACAGCATCACCCGTCACGGTGAGTCGTCCAACCCCCCGATCGTCGGCGGGCAACCAGACGATCTGCGGGGGTCGGACGTCCCAACCGGCGTGCCCCTAGTCGTCGTCCGACTCGTGCAACCCGAGCGCCCACCCGCGCGCCGCGTTCGTGAAGAGCAGGTAGATCACCCCCACGACGTAGACCCCGATCAGCGCTCCCCAGAGCTGCCTGCCGGAGGGCCCGTACATGTACCAGGCGACCCCGAGCAGGAGCAGCTGGACGACGAGCGCGGGGGTGCGGCCCCAGCCTTTGCCCAGCGCAAGGCCCACGCCGACCGCGACGACGCCGGAGCAGAGCACCGCGAAGTACGCGGCCTCGCCGAGCACCGGCCCGCGCGCCCCCTCGGGCGCGAACGACCGCACCACGAGCGCGATCGCGAAGCCGAGGCCGACCAGTCCTTGCACGACCGTGAGCGCCCCGGCCGCGCGCACGGCGCCGGGTACCCCCCGTTCCACCATCACGCTGGCCCTTTCCTCACCGTGCGTACTCGTCACGGATCGTAGGCCACCCGGTTGGCGAGTCCCGTTCGGCCGTCCGGCAGGCGAAGATCAAGGGGTCTCTTCGGCGAGCCGACGGTCGGGTCGGGGTGCACTTGTCGAAAAGCACGGCAGCACGTCAGGGAGGAGCGCCGCGGCCGGCCGGTGACCGGCCGCAGAAGATGAGATGGGCCACTTTCGTGCGCGTCAAGACCTCTCATTGGGGGAAGGACTCCCGATGCCGGGTCACGACCTGTCCTACGCTTCAGGGGTGCGCGCACTACTGGTGGTCAACCCACAGGCGACGGCGACTACGCCCGCCGGCAGGGACGTGCTCGCGCACGCGCTCGCCAGCGAGGTGAAGCTCGACGTCGTCGAGACCGACTACCGGGGGCACGCGGCCGACGCCGCCGCTCGCTCCGTGGTGGAGGGCTACGACCTGGTCGTGGCCCACGGCGGTGACGGCACCGTCAACGAGGTCGTGAACGGCGTGCTGCGAGGCGGCGCCGACCGACCGCTGCCGATGCTGGGCGTGGTGCCCGGAGGGTCGGCCAACGTCTTCGCGGGCGCGCTCGGGCTGCCCCGCGACCCGGTCGAGGCGACCTACCGCCTGCTCAAGTCCGTCGAGCACGGCACGAGCCGCCGCGTCGGCCTCGGCCGAGTGGCCTCGGCGGGCGGCAGCGAGGACCACGACCGCTGGTTCACCTTCAACGCGGGCGTCGGCTGGGACGCCGACGTCGTCGCGGGTGTCGAGGAGCAGCGCGCCAAGGGCCGCGTCGCGGGCCCCGTCCTGTACGCGCGCACCGCGCTGGCCAGCTACTTCAGCCAGCGCAGGCACGAGCCCGCGCTCACCGTGCAGATCCCCGGCGAGCCCGTCTTCGAGGACATGCGCCTGGCCTTCGTGTCGAACACCGACCCGTGGACCTACCTGGGCGACAAGCCGCTGCGGCTGAACCCGAGCACGTCCTTCGACGGCGATCTCGGCCTGTTCGCGCTGCACGGCCTCGGATTGCCCACGGTTCTCCGCTACTTGACGCATCTTCTCGTCACGGACGGGAATCCCAAGGGCGAGAACCTGTTGCGCCGGGACGATGTTGCGTACATTCGGGTGACGAGTCAGGAGCCGGTCAACCTCCAGGTCGACGGTGACCTGCTCGGGACCTGCACCGAGGTGGAGTTCACCTCGGCGCCGGGCGTGCTCACGGTGGCCGTGTGACCGTGGCGTGACCACTACGCCACCCAAACGCGATTTTCCTCACGAGAGAGCCGCCACGCACTGAAAGCCCAGGTGAACGCGGCCGATCTTTCGGGTGAGTTCACTCACCGGGTTGGATCTAACCTCTTGACATCCCGCGCGTTCGTGAAAGCATTCACAAGCACCCCAAAACCGACCGCTGACGAGTGGCGTGCCTACGAGCGCGCCATAGCTGAGGAGTAGTTCCAATGGACTGGCGCCACCGCGCGATCTGCCGCGACGAGGACCCGGAGCTGTTCTTCCCCGTGGGGAACAGTGGTCCTGCGCTCCTGCAGATCGCCGAGGCGAAGACCGTGTGCCGCCGCTGTCCCGTCGTCTCCGACTGCCTCGCGTGGGCGCTCGAGAGCGGCCAGGACGCGGGCGTGTGGGGCGGGATGAGCGAGGACGAGCGTCGTGCGCTCAAGCGCCGCAACGCTCGGACCAGGGCTCGCAGCAACGCCTGATCGGCAAGCCTCGAAACACAGCACCACAGCTCAGCACCGAAGCAAGACCAGCCCGCGCGACGGCTCGAAGCCCGCGCAGGGCGAAGCAGGACAGCACGACCAGGCGGCAGCCCGAAGCACTGCCGCCGCCCGTGAGGCACAGGTCAGCGCGGTAGGACCGCGACCTGCGAGCCCACCGGAAGCTAGCTCGAAGGGCCCGACACCGTGCCAGGTGTCGGGCCCTTCGGCCTTGTTGCACACCCTCCCGCATGACCACGTGACCACCCCTGAGGAAGGCCGTCACGTGTGCACGAGCAGTAGTCTAACGCCGCGCCCTGAGGGGCACTCGCAGGACCGCCTCAGTACCGCCTCGGGGCCTGCGGCGCAAGCTCAAGGAGCCTCTCAATTCGGACTCGACGAGGGTCCGGACGATCTGCAGGCCGAGCCGGTCCGTGCGCTCCAGGGAGAAGCCCTGCGGGAGTCCGCGCCCGTCGTCGCAGATCAGGACGTCCAGCCACTTGGCCGACCGCTCGGAGTGCACGACCACCTCACCGCGCTGGCCGGGGCTGTACGCGTGCTCGAACGCGTTCTGCACCAGCTCGGTCAGCACCATCACCAGCGGCGTCGCCAGCTCGGCCTGCACGATGCCGAACTTCCCGTCCCGGCGCACCACGACCTGCGACTCGGTGGCCGCCACGTCGCTCATCATCGGGATGACCTTGTCGACCACGTCGTCCAGGTCGACCCGCTCGTCCACGGACATCGACAGCGTCTCGTGCACGAGCGCGATCGAGGTGACCCGGCGCACCGACTCGGCGAGCGCCTCCCTGGCCTCCTCGCTGGAGGTGCGGCGGGACTGGAGCCGCAGCAGCGCGGCCACGGTCTGCAGGTTGTTCTTCACCCGGTGGTGGATCTCGCGGATCGTGGCGTCCTTGGACATCAGCGCCCGGTCGCGCCTGCGCACCTCGGTGACGTCCCGGCACAGCACCAGCGCGCCCGCCGCGCTGCCCCTCGGCCGCAGCGGCAGCGCCCGGAACAGCACCGCCGCGCCGCGCCGCGACTCGGCCTCGATCCGCATCGACGGCTGCCCGTCGAGCGCGGCCCTGATCCGCTGCGCCACCTCGGTGGCGTCGAACGGGTCGCCGATCAGCGAGCGGGTCAGCGGGGCGAGGTGCACGCCGATCAGGTCGGCGGCGTGGCCCATCCGGTGGTAGGCCGACAGCGCGTTGGGGCTGGCGAACACCACGGCGCCGGACGAGTCCAGGCGCACCAAGCCGTCACCCACGCGCGGGCTGGTGTGCACGTCCGGTGACGGCTCGGTGGTGGGGAACGTGCCGTCCGCGATCATCTGGCACAGGTCGGCGGCGGACCCCAGGTAGGAGATCTCCAGCGGGCTGGGCACGCGCGGCACGGCCAGGTTCGTGTTGCGGCTGAGCACGGCGATGACCTCGCTGCCCAGCCGCACCGGGATGGCCTCGCGGCGCACCGGCACGCCCAGGTGCCAGCGGGGGTCCTCCTCGCGGCAGATCCGCACCTCGACGATCGCGCGGCGCAGCTGCGGGTGCTCGTCCACCGGGACGGTGCTGCCGACGACGTCCTCGGGGTGGGCGGTCGGCGCCGTGGTCGGGCGGGCCTGCGCGACGCACAGGAACGTGCCGTCGTCCAGCGGCACCCACATCAGGAAGTCGGCGAACGACAGGTCGGAGAGCAGCTGCCACTCGGCGACCACGAGCTGCAGGTGGTCTGCGGCGACCCCGGACAGCTTGGTGTGCTCGGCGAGCAGGTCGGTGAGCGTGGACAGGTTGTGCTCCTAACTCGACCACCGCGGTGAGGTCGGCTCCCGCTCCACGGCCGCCCTGCGACACGCGGTGCGAACGGGCTCTGCCAGCCATCCAACCACGGTTCGGCGACCGTGCCGCCGGCGGTCAGGTGACGCCGTGTCACACTTGGGTGAAGCACTGTTAGCTGGAGGAGAACCCCATGTCGAAGCGTGCCCGCAAGCGTCGTGACCGCAAGAAGGGCGGCGCCAACCACGGGAAGCGCCCCAACGCCTGAGGTCGCTGACCTGGCACAAGGCCCCGGAGACCTGGTCTCTGGGGCCTTCGGCGTTCTCGGGGCCGCGCGGGGCGGCCCGGTCCGGTCCGCGCGGCCGTCCGGGGACCGCGCGGGGGCCGGTGGTCAGTCCGCGGACGCCCTCGGGGCTCCGGGGATCGTCGTCGTGGCGGTCGTCACCTCGACGTCGACCCGGCGGACCTCGGTGACGACGCCGTCGGCGCCCTCGTGCGAGGCCGTCGTCTCCCGAACGGTGCTCTCGCGGACCGTCACGGTCTCCCGGATGCGCGCCCGCAGCCTGGCCTTCAGCTCGTCGGGGGCGAGGTCGCCGCCGCACTTGCGGGCGAGCAGCGCCTTGAGGTGCTCCTCCAGCCCGTACTCCTCCAGGCAGGGGTGGCACTCGTCCAGGTGCGTGGCCAGCAGCTCCCTGCGGGCCTGGTCGCACTCCTGGTCGAGGAACAGCCACACCTCCGACAGCACCTCGGAGCAGTTGGTCTCGTGGTGCTCGCCGCAGCTCATCGTCCCGCCACCTCCTGCTGACCGCCGCGCAGGAAGCCGCGCTCGCGGGCGGTGTCGGCCAACTGCTCGCGGAGCTGCCTGCGTCCCCGGTGCAACCGGGACATCACGGTGCCGATCGGGGTGCCCATGATGTCAGCGATCTCCTTGTAGGCGAAACCCTCCACGTCCGCCAGGTAGACCGCGATGCGGAACTCCTCGGGAAGGCGCTGCAGCGCCTCCTTGACGTCGGTGTCGGGCAACCGGTCCATCGCCTCGACCTCCGCCGAGCGCAGCCCGGAGGAGGTGTGGCTCTCCGCCTGCGCCAGCTGCCAATCGGTGATCTCGTCCGTCGGCTGCTGGAGCGGTTGGCGCTGCTTCTTGCGGTAGCCGTTGATGTAGGTGTTGGTGAGGATGCGGTACAGCCAGGCCTTGAGGTTCGTGCCCTCGGAGAAGGACGCGAACGCGGCGTAGGCCTTCAGGTACGTCTCCTGGACCAGGTCCTCCGCGTCGGCCGGGTTGCGCGTCATCCGCAGCGCGGCCGAGTAGAGCTGGTCGAGCATCGGCATCGCGTCGCGCTCGAACCGCGCCGCCCGCTGGTCAGCCGTCTCCTCGCCGTGCGCCTGGCCACGAGGTGTGGCCCCGTTCTCGGCGGCCTGCGCTCGCGCTGCTGGTGGCACAGCTCTCCCCGTGTTCGCGGCTGTCTGGGACGCGTTCGAGGATACGCGGCGGTCACCGGGGCGGCAGAGCGCCGACCCGCGCGGGGGCCGGGCCTTCGCCTGCCTGCCGACCTGCTGCTCCATCACCTCTGCTGCCACGCCGTGGTCAACGCGGTGGCGGGGCGCGGCATTCCCCGGCTAGGGTCCGCGCCCATGGCCAGGCCCGCGACCGGTACCCCCGCCACGTTGCTGCTGAGCAAGCAGAAGGTGGCCTTCGAGCTGCACTCCTACGAGCACGACCCGCGCCACGAGTCCTACGGGATGGAGGCGGCCGAGGCGCTCGGGGTCGCGCCGGAGCGGGTGTTCAAGACGCTGGTGGCCGAGGTCGACGGGAAGCTCGCGGTCGGCGTGGTGCCGGTCACCGGGCAGCTGAACCTGAAGGCGCTCGCGGCGGCGCTGGGCGGCAAGAAGGCGCAGATGGCCGATCCCGCCCGCGCCCAGCGGGCCACGGGCTACGTGCTCGGCGGCATCTCCCCGCTCGGTCAGCGCACGGCGCACCCGACGGTCGTCGACGAGACCGCCTGGCTGTTCGACACGGTGCTCGTCTCGGG
>NZ_JBQGCX010000809.1:0-4851 GCF_052038725.1 Actinosynnema sp. | reverse complement strand
GGCGCGAGCCACCCAGCGGTCAGGCAGCGAGCGGTGGTCAGCGATCAGGCAGCGGTCGGGCAGCGGTCAGCGGTCAGCGGTCGGGCAGCGGTCAGCGGTCGGGCAGCGGTCAGCTGGTGCCCGCCTGGAAGCGGTCGCGGGACAGCTCCGCGACCGCCGACAGCGCGTTGCCCAGGTGGTAGTGGTCCACCGCCAGGTAGTTCGGGGTCTTGCGGGCGGCCGGTTCGCAGAAGCGGCGGGCGCGGTCGGCCAGCTTGCCGTTGTCCGAGGTCGCCGTCCCGGTGAACGGCACGTCCCGGAAGTGGTTCATCACGAACAGCGGCGTGAAGCCCGGTTCGGTGCGGGTCAGCGGGGTCGACCAGCGGCTGTAGCAGGACCAGTCCGAGTTGCCGACGCCCGCGCCCATGGACCAGTAGTTCTCCACCGTCCAGTCCGGCTGGAACATGGCGCCCAGCGAGTCCCGGCCCGGCTCGTCGCTGAAGATCAGCAGCCGCTTGCCCGAGGCGCGCAGCGCGTCCAGCGTCGGCCACCCGTTCTGCCGCACGCCCGCCTGGTCGGGGCGGAACAGCACGTTCGCCAGGCCCGGCACCTTCGCCAGCTCGGCGCGCAGGACGTCCACCGAGACGTAGTCCTCCAGGAACACCGTCACGACCTCACTCGGGTTGCGCCCCAGGAAGTCCACGAGCCGCCGCAGGTCCACGTTCAGCGCGACCGGGCCGCTGACCAGGGTGCAGCTGTTGTGGCACAGGATCGCGCCGTCCGGGGTCTGGTGGACGTCCAGCTGGAACGCGCGCACCCCGTCCGCCAACTGCTGCTCGACGCCGCGCGCCTGGTTGGGCGCGAGGTTGATGAACGGCGGCGCGAACCCGCCGTCCACGCCGTTCGCGTAGGCGTTGTGCGCGGTCAGGAAGGTGACCTGGTCCAGCCTGCGGCTGCCGTCCTGCGGCACGGCGACGCGGGTCGGGCTCACCGGGTTCAGGAACCAGGTGTCGCGCCGGGTCCCCACGCGGGCCTGCTCGCCCTCGGTGGTCAGGTAGCGGCTCTGGCCGGGGACCTTGAGCACGCGGGACGCGCCTTCGGCGACGACCTCCCAGCGGGCGTCCGCGCTGTCGCAGGCCAGCAGGACGGCCTGGTCGCCGGAGCGGCCGAGGCAGCGACCGCCCTCCTGGAGGGTGTCGCCGACGACGTTCCACTGCTGGCGGTCCTCGTTGCCCTTCGGGCGGCGCAGCGGGACCGGGCTCGCGGACGCCGAGGCGTTCAGGCCGTTCGTGGCGCTCTGGAGGTAGTGGAGGCCGGATTCGGCCGCCGCCGCGGTGTTCTGGGACGCGAGGGCGTTCGGGGACGCCGCGGTGTTCGGGGACGCGAGGGCGGTTGCGGGGAGCGCCGCGACCAGCAGGGCGGTCACGGCGAGCGCGGGCAGGCGCATGGTGCGGGGGTCCTCTCCGAAACCCCGGCGCCGAGGGAGGGCCGGGGATCGTCTCGGTCGGTCCGGTCGGCCTCGGGCGGGCCTACCCTGGAAGCATGGCCGAACGGGAGTCCGCTGAGAAGGACCCGACTGCGGAGCGCGCAGCCGGGGACACCACCACGACGATCCGCCGCGTGCTCGCCGACTGCCGGGTGTGGGCGGTGGTCGGGTTGGGCGACAACCCCGACCGGCCCGCCTACGGGGTCGCGCGGTTCCTCCAGCAGCAGGGCAAGAAGATCGTGCCCGTGCACCCCTCGGCGGCGACCGTGCTCGGGGAGCGGGGCTACGCCTCGCTGGCCGACGTCCCGTTCCCGGTGGACTGCGTGGACGTGTTCCGCCGGTCCGAGGTCGCGGGCGAGAGCGCCGACGAGGCCGTCGCGATCGGCGCGAAGGCGGTGTGGTTCCAGCTGGGCGTGATCGACCGGGCCGCGTACGAGCGGACCACGGCGGCCGGGCTGGACGTGGTCATGGACCACTGCCCGGCCATCGAGTGGGCCGCTAACGGGCCTTCCGGGCGGTGACCTCGATCTCGATGCGCATCCTCGGGTCGGCCAGGCCGCAGCTGAGCATCGTCGCGGCGGGCCTGCTCTCGCCGAACGCGGCGCGCAGCGCGGGCCAGCACGGCTCGAAGTCCGCGGTGTCGGGCAGGTAGTAGCGGACGCGGACCACGTCGGCGAGCGTGGTCCCCGCCTGCGCGAGCGCGTCCGCGATGTTGCGCAGCGACTGCTCGGCCTGCGCCACCACGTCGTCCGCGATCGTCATGGTCGAGTAGTCGAACCCGGTGGTGCCCGAGACGTGCACCCACTCGCCGTCGACGACCGCGCGGGCGTACCCGATGCTCTCCTCGAAGGAGGACCCGGACAGGATGGCGCGCCTCATGGCGCGACCATAACGGCGGTGCGCGGTTCCCGCCGGGCCGGTCGCTAACCTGCGCCCATGCCGACCGAGCAGCTGAACGGGACCACCGTCCGGTACGACGTGTCCGGGGAGGGCGAGCTGGTCGTCCTGGTGATGGGCACCGGGGCGTCCGGGCGGGTGTGGCACGCGCACCAGGTGCCCGCGCTGGTGGCCGCCGGGTTCCGGGTGGCCACGCCCGACAACCGGGGCGTGTTCCCCGCCGACGCGCGCGGGTTCACGATCGACGACCTGGTGGGGGACGTGGCCGCGCTGGTCGAGCGGCTCGGCGGTCCGGCGCGGGTGGTCGGGACGTCGCTGGGCGCGCGGGTGGCGCAGGAGCTGGCGCTGGCCCGGCCGGACCTGGTGCGCTCGCTGGTGCTGCTGGCCACGGCGGGGCGCACGGACCCGCTGCAGGTGGCGCTGTCGCGCGGCGAGCGGGAGCTGTTCGACCGGGGCGTGACCACTCCCCCGGCGCACCGGGCGGCGGTGTCGGCGCTGTCGAACCTGTCGCCCGCGACGCTGCGGGACCCCGTGGCGGCGCGGGACTGGCTGGACCTGCTGGAGTTCACCGAGCAGGGGGTGGACGCGGGGGTCAGGGCGCAGCTGGAGCTGGCGGAGTTCGAGCCCCGGCTGGACGCCTACCGGGGGATCACCGCGCCGACGCTGGTGGTGGGGTTCGCGGACGACCGGCTGGTGCCACCGCACCTGGGGCGCGAGGTGGCGGACGCGATCCCCGGCGCGCGGTACGCGGAGGTGGCGGACGCCGGGCACTACGGGTACCTGGAGCGGCCCGACGAGGTGAACCGGGTGGTGGTGGGGTTCCTGCGGGAGTGAGGTCCCGCGTCCTCGGCGCGCGCGGGGGTCGGCTGGTCGACCGGCGGCTGCGGGTCGGGTTGGTCGTGTTCCTGCGGCCCAGCTGGTCGGGGCCCGCGCGCGGCTTCGGCGGACTCGGGCTCACGGCTCCGGCGGGGCTCGGGCGCATTCGTCCCGCTGATGGCCCGTGCACCGCGCGGGGTGCTCCGTTGTGCCCTCGGGTGCTCGGCGGAACGGCGCGCGGGGCGGGGCGGGCGCGTCCGGCGGGGTGCTCGCGTGCGTCCGCAGGGACCCGTCGCGGTGCGGCCGTGCGCCGGTTCCGCAGCACCTCCCGATGGCGGCCGGCCGATCGTGCGGTCCGAATCGCAGGTGTCGGAATTCCTGGTCAGGACGGGTGGAAAGCGCTTCCCGCAACCGGTTCGTGATCATCCTGACAGGTCCGCCCCTACAAGCGGCGCGAGTCCTACCCGGGAGCGCTCCCTGCGCACTACCGTCGTCCGGAGCCGCCGAGAGGACCGCATGGATTCCCGCCAGCTCGCCCGAACCGCGCGCACCGCCGCCCTGTCGACCGTGGGCGCCGTGGTGCTCCTGGTGCTCGTCCCGACCGCGTTCAACGCGGCCACCGGAGGGTCCGCGCCCAGGGTGCTCGGGCCGCTCGCGCCGTGGTTGTGGCCCGCGCTCGCCGGGCTGTGCGCGGTCGCGGCCGGGCTGGTGGCGTGGGAGCCGCTGGCCGAGCGGTGGCGGCAGCGCAGGCCGCACCACCCGGCCAACCGGGAGGCCGCGCTGGAGCGGGTGGAGCGGTTCGTGCGCGCGGAGCGGGATCGGGCGCTGGCCGCGCAGGTGCGGTTGAAGCTCGGGGTCGCGCCGAAGGTCGGGCCGTCGCTGCCGACCAGGATGCGCGCGCCGCTGGTCGTGGTGGGCAAGGCCGGGGCGGGCAAGACGACGTTGCTGCTGGAACTGGCCGAGGCGCTGCTGGAACGGGCGCGCGACGACGCCGCAAGACCCCTGCCCGTGGTGGTGGACCTGGCCGCCTGGCGGGGGGATACTGGTTTCACCGAGTGGCTCCTGGCGCGGGTCGAGTCGCGCTACCGGATCAGCCCTCGGTTGGGTCGGGTGTGGTTGGCGGACAGGCGGTTCGCGCTGCTGTTCGACGGGCTGGACGAGCTGTCCGGCGCCGAGCGGGCGCGCTGCCTGGCCGAGGTGTCCGCTCTCGGGGTGGCGCAGTTCGCGCTGTGCAGCCGGGACGCGGATCTCCCCGGCCTGCCCGAGCACGAGGTCGTCAGGGTCGATCAGGTGCGCCGCGGGGACGTGCAGGCGCTGCTCGCCGCGTGCGGGCCGCGCGTGGCGGGGTTGCGCGACGAGCTGGAGAAGCAGCCGGAGCTGTGGGCCGAGCTGCGGACCCCGCTCGCCCTCGGTCTGCTGGTGCTGGCGCGCCGGGCCGGACGGGTCGACTACCGGCGGGGCGTGCTGGACACCTACGTGGCCGAGGCGGTGTCGCGGGTGCCGAGGGCGGAGCGCTTGCTGCGGGCGCTGCGGTTCTTGGCGCGCGTGGCGGCGGCGCCGCCGCACCGGGACCTGCGGGCACGCGGCAGCCTGCCGCAGCGGACGGGGTGGCTGGGTTTCGTGGGGCCGGACGTGGTGCGGCGCCTGTTCGGACGCGTGGTGCCGGGCGCGCT
>NZ_JBQGCX010000808.1:0-1941 GCF_052038725.1 Actinosynnema sp. | reverse complement strand
CACCGCGCGAGGCGGGTTCCACTGGACCACCGCGCCCAAGGCGTTCTGCACGAGCGCGGCCACCTCAGCGTGATGCCCGATCTCTCGGAACTGCACCTGCACGTACCCCCAGCCCGCAGGCAGCACTTGGCGCAACTGGTCGGTGACCCGCTTGACCTGGCGGCTCTGCTGCTCGTAGTCCACCGAGACCGGCAGGGCGGGCAGCTCGGCACCCAGCGCTTCGAGCACCCAGCGCGGGGTGTCGTCCGGAGTGCGCGGGTAGCGGCGCAGGTCCTCCACCAGCACGTCCGGCCCGATCGGCGGATCCCAGACCGGGTCGACCTCGAAGTTGAAGTCCACGCGGTAGTTGTCCGGCGGGGACATCGTGAAGCGGACCGAGAACCAGGTGCCCTGGCCGGGCTCAGCGAGGAGGTCGCGGACGTCCACGAACGCCCTGCGCACCTCGGCAGGCATCTCCACAGGCGCGAACGAGCCGTCGCCGAGCACGGTGGCGAAGGTGAAGTCCTCCACATCAGCCGCCAGCGACACCTTCAGGTCGAGGACAGCCCAACCTGCAGGCGCGACCGAGAGCAGTCGACCGCCGACCCAGCCCAGGATCAGGTTGGTCTGCTCTTGGCGCTCGTACTTGGTCTGCCTCGGCTCACCCACGCCGTCACGGGATTCCGGCACCGCCTCCTGCTGCTGGGGCGGCTGCTGCTCCAGGGGTTCCGGGTGGGACATTGAGGAAGCTCCTGTAGTGGACAACGATCTCGTTGGTCGCCTGGTCCAAGCGCTGCTCGACAACGTACAGACGATCCGGGGTCCTGCCGTGACTGGCATCGCTCGGCCAGACGCGGACGCGTTTGATGCCGTCGCCCGCCCAATGCGCGGCTGCGCGGTCCATTTCCAACGCAATCCTGTGGCAGTTTCGCATCGGATCGGGCCAGCAGGATGCGCCGAGCGGCACGAGCCCTGGTCCACCGCCTGCTCCCGGTTCGACACCTGGGGCAGAAGTCGACCAAGGAAAAAGGGCTGCCTCGCCCACCCGGCAGAGCGCGCTGCGGGTGACACGTCGTGGCCTGCGAGGATCGAGGCCGTTGTCAGCCGTTCTCAGCCTCAGTGGTGCCGTCCAGGATGGACGCGGGCAGGTAGTCGGACGTGACGGTGATCGTGATCCCCATGTCCTGCGCGATGGTCGCCAGCGCCAACGGACCCAGCGCCACATAGCCCTCGGCGGAGGCGCGGCGCTCCTCGGTCCTGCTCCAGTACGCCTTGTGCGCGTTCAACGCGTCGACGAGCGCGGCGTTGAACGCGGCCTCGGAGTCCGGCTTGGTCAGGTGGTGGAACAGGGCCAGCACCGGGAACCGCAGCAGGTTCGCGACCTCGCGCTCGTCGGGGTCGGTCACCACCTCCGGGTCGCTGTTGCGCAGCGCGTCGCTCAGCGCCTCCCCGAGTCCGTCCGAGCGCCGGAGAAACGCCTGGAACAGCCGCACGGTGTCGAACACGTACTCCGGCGCGGGGTCAGCGCGCAGCACGTCGACCGGGAACCCCGCCAGCGAGTCCAGGACTCCCCGGTCCCGCGCCACGATCGCCAGCCACAACGAGGTCAACCAGTTCCCCGCCGACGAGAGGTGCGCGGGGATCGGTCCGGAGACCTCGATCTGGCGGTCCACCATCCACACCGCAGCGGACTCGCGCCCCTCCAGCGCGGCGACGGTGAAGACGGCGGCGCCTGCGTCCAGGGCAGCGCGGAGCGCGAGCCACGTCTCCCGCTCCGCACCCGCGGGGTCGACGACCGCGCGGTGCCCGAACAGCGCCAGCGCGGTGCTGAACTGCATGCCGAGCATGGCCGCGTAGCGCTCGACTTCAGCGACCCCCTCGACCACGTCCTTCGTGAACCGCGGCAGCACCCGAGCCGAGGCGTGGGGGTAGGTCTCGTGCCGCTCTACTTCAACCATGATC
>NZ_JBQGCX010000807.1:0-1671 GCF_052038725.1 Actinosynnema sp. | reverse complement strand
GCGCGACGACGTCGGCGTTGCCGACCTCGCGCGAGGGCAGTTCGGCGGCGACCGCCCGCAGCCTCACCGCGCGCCCCCGCCGGTCGGGGTGAGGACGATCCGGGCGCCGCGCGCGGGGGCGCTGGTGACCAGCCGGGAGGCTGGGCGCTCGGGGCGGCGCCGGTCGGCGGTCAGCGCGTGGCGGGCGAGCAGGACCCGGAGCACCTCCACCGCCTCCAGCACCGCCAGGTTCGCCCCCACGCAGCGCCGGACGCCGTTGCCGAACGGCATCCAGGTGTGCGCGGGCACCGCCCCCTGCTCCAGGAACCGCTCGGGCCGGAACGCGCTCGGGTCGCGGTGGTGCGCGGGGTCGTTGTGCACCACGCCGATGACCGGCATGAGCGTGGCGCCCCCGGGCAGCCGGTACCCGGCCAGCTCGACGTCCTCGGTGAGCGTCCACGGCAGCTCGGAGATCGGGGGGTGCCGCCGCAGCGTCTCCTTGACCACCGCCTCCAGGGGGTCGGTGTCGCCGGACGCGGCGGCCAGCGCGGCGGCGCGGGCCGCGGCGGGGTGGCGGGCCAGCTCGTGCAGCGCCCAGGCCAGGGTGCTGGCGGTGGTCTCGTAGCCCGCGATGACGAGGGTGACGACGTGGTCGCGCAGCTCCTGCGGGCTCAGCGCCCCCGGCCCGGCCGCGACGAGCAGCCGGGAGAGCAGGTCGGTCCGCTCGGCAAGCCGGGGGTCGGCGCGGCGGTCGGCGGTGATGGCGTGGACGAGCGCGGCGAGGCGGGCCAGGGTCAGCGCGGCCCGGCGCCACCGCCCCCAGCGGCGCAGGACCGGGCTGGGCAGCCCGAGCAGGACGGGGATGTCCACGGCGGGGAGCACGTCGAACAGCTCGCGCAGCCGGGTCAGGCGCGGGTCGTCGTCCGCGCCGAGCACCACGCGCGAGATCACCCGCAGGGCGAGTCGCCGCACCCTCGGGTAGCTGGGGAACGGTGAGCCGACGGGCCAGGTGGCGATCTCGTGCTCGGCGAGCTCGCGGACGGCGTCCCGGTAGCCGCGCACGGCGGGCTTGGTGAACAGCGGCGACAGCAGGGCCCGCGCCCGCCGGTGCTCGTCGCCGTCGACGCTGAGCAGCGAGTGCTCGCCCATGACGGGCTTGAGCGGCAGGTTGCCCTCGCCGCCGTGGAAGCGGGACGGCGGGGAGCCGGTCATCGCCTGGACGTGGGCGGGGTCGTAGAGGAAGACCACGGCGCGCCACGGCCAGATGTCGAGCGCGACGACGTCGCCGTACTTGGCGCGCAGGCGGCGGGCCCAGCGGTCGCGGCGGGTGTAGAGGGCGGTCTGCACCGGCCACGGCAGGCGTGGTCCCGGCGGTGGCGCGCCGCGCGGGGCGTGCGCGCCGATCCCGGTCATGGTCATCGCTGCGGTCCCTCCTGGGGGCGGGGTCAGCCGGGGATGCGGACGGCCTGGCCCGCGTAGGCCAGGCCGGCGCCGAAGCCGATCAGCACGGCCCAGTCGCCCGCCCGGACCCGCCCGTCGGCGACGAGCCGGTCCAGGGCCAGCGGCACGGACGCGGCGCTGGTGTTGCCGGTGGCGGGGCCGGCGGCGGGGCCCCCGACGGGGGGGGGGGGGGGGGGCCGGGGGGTGGCGGGGTCGCTGAGGTTGCCGGTGGGCTGGTGGGGGACGAGCGCG
>NZ_JBQGCX010000806.1:0-11591 GCF_052038725.1 Actinosynnema sp. | reverse complement strand
TACGCGCAATCACAGCACAGAAGCTCATTCGTAACTTGACTGTGCATCCAGATCCAAAATCATGGAATCTCTCGCAAGTTGACGCCGAGATATTCGCCAATTCCGTTATAGACCTGTATCGCGGTTTAAGATGCGCCCAATGTGGCACTTGGGTGACAAGCTCCAAAAAACCATCCTGCTCCTGCGGCCTTTGCGCACTATGACGTGCGCCAGAGTTGGCCGAGCTGTTGCTTTAAAGTTTCGATGACATTTTTATCATCCAAATCGAGAGCAGTCACCGAATCACCTTGATCTGTACAGGGTATGGCTCGTGATGCACACTCACACAAGACAGGAGACTCACCCCGAAGAATTCGGGCCTAGATTTTGCCCAACGACCATCCTAGAGAAATCTACTAGACAACTGCTGCCAAGCATTGCCTCTGGGCTGAGTCCGGGGAGGGGCGATATCGCTAACTGGATCGATACCGGATACAAACCAGCGAGAGGCAGTCTGCCAAGATGCTACTGTAACCCTAGTAGACAGTAGTCCAGGATCTCGCCGGGGTACTGGTTGTTGACGACCCCGTGGTCGTCCCACTGCACGAACGAGGGCACCGAGGCGGTGAACTCGCCGGACCTCGGGGTCGAGCACGGTGCGCGCGAACCGGCCCCGGCACCCGTCCAGGGTGCTGGCGACCTCGGCTCTCGCCGGAGTGGTCGTGTTGCGCCACACCCGGCCGTCGGGCGGCCACCCGCGCAACCGGACCTTGCCGGTGCCGCCGGTGTCCGGCGTCAGCAGCGGACCGCGCACCACGCGCGCCCGCCGGAAGTCCGGGTCGGCCGACAGCTCGGCCACCATCCGCGAGGCCCGATCGGCCCGAGCCCACACCGGTCCGCCGTCCCACGACACGTCGCCGGACTGCACCCCGCGCGTCAGCTCGGGCCACCCACCGCGCGTCAGGGCCACACCGGGCGCCAGTCCCCCGGCGACCCCGACCGCGCTCGCCTTCAGAAGCGTCCGCCAGTTCACCACGCCTTCGCTCGTGCCCCTCGTGCGCAGTGGGCGCAGGCGACAACGGGGTGAACGCGCCGAACAGGCGAGGCGTCGGGAACGTGCGCGTCGGGTCGCGCGGTCTCGCGCCCACGAAGCGGACAGTGACCCCGCTCCGATGGATAACGTGGCGAGAGCGCTCCCACTCCCCCGAAGGGCGCAGGGTGGGGTTCACCGGTGATTCCCGAACCGAGAGAATAACCAGCTAAATTTCACCCTTTAGCGCAAGTTTTGCTCCATAAGGGTGGCTATGCACCCCATTGTGCCCTCTTTAGATGGTCACCTACCAAGGTGACGTGGCGACGCAGAGCGCTCTATAGTCTCCCGCACTAAGGGCTATGCCCCGGAGAAGAAGTGCGGGAGCAACGGTTCAATGCACCAAGTCAACCCGACCACACCGGCACTCCGGGCGTATGTCGACGAGACCGGCGATCGCGGGTTCGGCCCCTCGGCTTCCCGGTTGTTCGGCCTGTGCGCCGTGCTGGTCCCGGACGAACTGGACCACGAACTCCGCCGGACCGTCCGGGAACTGCGAACCGGTTTCGGCATCCCGGAAGGCCACGCCCTGCACTGGGCGGACCACCTGCGCGCGCGCAACCACGACCGGCGTCGCCACGCGGCCAAGAGCCTGTCCGAGGTGCCCGGCGTCCAACTGATCTACGTCCTGGTCGACAAGCGGGCGCTCGCCCCCGCGTCGGACGTGCACGGCGACGCCGCGCTGACCTACACCAGGACCACCCAACTGCTGTTCGAGCGAATCGCGGTGGCCGCCCGGACGTGGCCCGGCGGACACCGGCGGGTAATAGCGGAAATCTCCCACACCCGAGGGCACGACCACCCCACGACGCTAAAGCACATCGGCGCGCTCTCCCCCCACGACGGCTTTTCGTGGCGGCTCGCGACGTCGAAGATCACCATCAGGGGAGCGGCCGATCGGGACGGCCTTCAAGCCGCGGACCTCTACCTCGGGATGTTCAACGCGGCGATTACCCCGGACAAGTACGGGAACCACAGCGACGAGTACCTGGTGGAGTGCTTGCACCAGGTACACCGGGACCCGCTCGGGCGGATGCTCGGCCGCGGTTTCACCGTCCTGGGACAGGACTCGCTCATCACCGGGCAGCCCTGGTGGCCGTCGTCCGAAGGACGAGGGCTCCCCACGGAGCCCGAGGCCGCTGCGTCCACCGAGGCGGAAGGGGCCGGTCGACCCGGTCCAAGCGGTGGTTCCCCGCGACTCCGTGAAGAGCCGTAGCGGAACACTAGAGAGCCCTCTCCGCGGGGCGCAAGCCAGGTGAGGGATTCCACCGGGTTCCCGCACGCCCAGGAACGCGGGTTGCCGGACACCCGGAAACGCAGGCTGCCGAGCGCCCGGAGAACACAGGTTGCCGAGCACGGTCACGGAGCACCGATCACCGCCCCGAAGACGCCGATCGCCGCGCACCGGGGGCCGGTGCGCGGCGATCGTGAGGGCTTTCGGCTACGGCTTCGGCTGTTCGCCGGACTTCCAGGCTGCCGCCTGCTCGGCCTGGGCCTGGGCGGCCTGCTGCTGGCTGGGCAGGCGGCCCTCGGCCATGCGCTTGGTGACGTCGTGGCGCAGCCACAGCAGGTAGGCCCAGACCAGGCTGAACATGATGCCGACCGCGCCCAGGGCCGTCATCAGGACGATGCCGGCGACCATCACCACGTGCAGCGCGATGATCAGCCAGACGACCCACGGGTGCTTGAGCAGCGCGCAGGTGCCCACGAACGCCAGGATCAGGGCCAGCACCAGGTAGCCCGTGCCGGTGCTGACGCCGCCGCCGAGGTTCGCCACCACCGGCAGGGCCAGCGCGGTGACGATGGCCTCCAGGATCAGGGTTCCCGCCATGATGCCCCGGAAGGACTTCATCGGGTCCTTCTTGGGGGCTGGCGCCGGGGCCGCCGGGGTCGTCATGCCGGTTCCTTCCCGAACAGGGCGCGGGCCTGGCCCGCCGTCACCACGGAGCCGGTCACGATGACGCCTCCGCCGGACACCAGGCCGTCCTCGGTGTCCTCCGCCATGCGGACCGCGTCCTCGATCGCGTCGGCCAGGTTCGGCTGCACGACGATGCGGTCCTCGCCGAAGATCGGCAGCGCCACGCCCGCCAGGTGATCGGCGTCCATGGCCCTCGGCGAGGAGTTCTGGGTCAGCACGACCTCGGCCACCCTCGGCTCCAGCGCGGTCAGGATGCCGACGGCGTCCTTGTCGGACATGACGCCGACGACCGCGATGAGCCTGCGGAAGCCGAACTCCTCGTCGAGCGCCTTCGCCAGCGCCTCGGCGCCGTGCGGGTTGTGCGCGGCGTCGACCAGCACGGCGGGCGCGGCGCGCAGCCGCTCCAGCCTGCCCGGCGACTCGACGCCCGCGAACGCCTCGCGCACCGCCTCCACGTCGAGCTGCCGCTGCGGCCCCGCGCCGAAGAACGCCTCGACGGCGGCGAGCGCCAGCGACGCGTTGGCCGCCTGGTGCGCGCCGTGCAGCGGCAGGAACACCTCGTCGTACACACCGCCCAGGCCCTGCAGCGTGAGCATCTGGCCGCCGACCGCGACGTCGCGCCGCAGCACCAGGAACTCCGAGCCCTGCCGCGCCACCGTCGCGTCGACCTCGGCGACCCGGCGCAGCAGCGCCTGCTCGGCCTCCGGCCGCTGCTGCGCGAGCACGACGGTGGAACCGGGCTTGATGATCCCGGCCTTCTCCTCCGCGATGCCCGCCAGATCGTCGCCGAGGAACTCGACGTGGTCGATCCCGATCGGGGTGATCACGGCGACCCGCCCGTCGGCCACGTTCGTGGCGTCCCAGGAGCCGCCGAGACCGACCTCGATCACGGCCACGTCGACCGGCGTCTCCGCGAACGCCGCGAACGCCATGCCGGTGAGCACCTCGAACTTGCTCATCGGCACGTCGCCGCGCGAGTCCACGATGGACACGTACGGCTTCACGTCCCGGTACGCCTCGACGTACTGCTCCGGGCTGATCGGCGCCCCGTCGACGCTGATCCGCTCGGTGGCCAACTGGAGGTGCGGGCTGGTGTAGCGGCCGGTGCGCAGGCCGACGCGCGTGAGCAGCGCCTCGACCATGCGCGCGGTCGACGTCTTGCCGTTGGTGCCGCCGACGTGGATCACCGGGTAGGCCTTCTGCGGCTCGCCCAGCACGTCGACCAGCGCCCTGATCCGGTCGAGGCTCGGCTCGATCTTGGTCTCGGGCCAGCGCTTGTCCAGCTCCGCCTCGACCACGCTGAGGATGCCGAGCGCCCCCGGTTCGAACGACATCACGCCTCCGGCAGTGTGGCCAGGCGGGCGTTGATGCGCTCGATCTCGGCGCTCGCGGCCTCCAACCGGCCCTGGATCTTGGCGACCACGTCGGCGGGCGCCTTCGCGGTGAACGCGGCGTTGCCGAGCTTGCCCTGGCACTGGGCCTGCTCCTTCTGCGCCGCCGCGAGGTCCTTGGACAGCCGCTTGCGCTCGGCGACCACGTCGACGGCGCCGGACAGGTCCAGCTCCACCTTCACCGTGCCGCCGGGCAGGCCGACGTCCAGCGACACCGAGGCGGTGAAGCCCTCGCCCGGCGCGGTCATCCTGGTGAGCGAGCGCACCGACTCGACCAGACCGGCCAGGTCGACCTCGTCCGCGCCGAGCACCGCGCCGCCGACCTTCTGGCCGGGCTTGAGGCCCTGGTCGGAGCGGAACCGGCGGATCTCGGTGACGAGCTTCTTCACGCCCTCCACCCGCCGCGCCGCGCCCGCGTCGACCTGCGCGCCGCTCGCCTTCGGCCACTCGGCGACCACCAGCGACTCGCCGCCGGTGAGCGTGGTCCACAGCACCTCGGTGACGAACGGGGTCAGCGGGTGCAGCAGCCGCAGCAGCTTGTCCAGGACGTGCCCGAGCACCAGGCGGGTGGACTCGGCCCGCTCGCCGCCCTCGGCGATCTGGACCTTGGCCAGCTCCAGGTACCAGTCGCAGAACTCGTCCCAGGTGAACTTGTAGAGCGCGTCGCTGATCCGGGAGAACTGGAACGCCTCGAACTGGGCGTCCACCTCGGTGATCAGGCCGTCGAGCAGGTCGAGCACCCAGCGGTCGACGTCGGTCAGCTCGGACCGGTCGGGCAGCGGGCGCTCCACGTTCGCGCCGTTGCCCAGCGCGAACCGGGTGGCGTTCCACAGCTTCGTGGTGAAGTTGCGGGAACCGGCCGCCCACTCCTCGGCGAGCGCGAGGTCGGAACCGGGGTTCGCCCCGCGCAGCAGGGTGAACCGGGTGGCGTCGGCGCCGTAGGAGTCCATCCAGTCCAGCGGGTCGATGCCGTTGCCGCGCGACTTGGACATCTTCTTGCCGTGCGCGTCGCGGATGAGCCCGTGCAGGAACACGTGGTCGAACGGCTGCTTGCCGTCCATCGCGTACAGGCCGAACATCATCATCCGGACGACCCAGAAGAACAGGATGTCGTAGCCGGTGGACAGCACGCTGGTCGGGTAGAACTTCGCCAGGTCGGCGGTCTGCGCGGGCCAGCCGAGCGTGGAGAACGGCCACAGGCCCGAGGAGAACCACGTGTCGAGCACGTCCTCGTCCTGCGTCCAGCCCTCGCCCGACGGCGGCTCCTCGTCGGGGCCGACGCACACGATCTTGTCGTTCGGGCCGTACCAGACCGGGATGCGGTGGCCCCACCACAGCTGGCGCGAGATGCACCAGTCGTTGAGGTTCTCCACCCAGTCGAAGTAGCGCTTGGCCAGCTCCGGCGGGTGGATGGTGGTGCGGCCGTCGCGCACGGCCTCGGCGGCGGCCCTGGCCAGCGGCTCGACCTTGACCCACCACTGCATGGACAGGCGCGGCTCGATGACCGTGTCGCAGCGCGAGCAGTGGCCCACGCTGTGCTGGTACGGGCGCTTCTCGGCGACGATCCGGCCCAGCTCGCGCAGCGCGGCCACGACCGCAGGGCGCGCCTCGAACCGGTCCAGCCCCTCGAACGGGCCCTTCGCGGTGATGTTGCCCCGGCCGTCCATGACGGTGATGGCGGGCAGGTCGTGCCGCTGGCCGATCTCGAAGTCGTTGGGGTCGTGCGCGGGGGTGACCTTGACCGCGCCGGTGCCGAACTCCGGGTCCACGTGCTCGTCGGCGACGACGGGCACGAACCTGCCGGTCAGCGGCACCTCGACCTCGGTGCCGACCAGGTGCCGGTAGCGCTCGTCCTCGGGGTGCACGGCCACGGCGGTGTCGCCGAGCATCGTCTCGGCGCGCGTGGTCGCCACGACGATCGAGCGGTCGCCCTCGCCGTAGCGGATGGACACCAGCTCGCCGTCGTCGTCGGAGTGGTCGACCTCGATGTCCGACAGCGCCGTCTGGCAGCGCGGGCACCAGTTGATGATGCGCTCGGCGCGGTAGATGAGGCCGTCGTCGAACAGCTTCTTGAAGATGGTCTGCACCGAGCGGGACAGGCCCTCGTCCATGGTGAACCGGACGCGGGACCAGTCGACGCCGTCGCCGAGGCGGCGCATCTGGCCGAGGATGCGACCGCCGACCTCCTCGCGCCACTCCCAGACCCGCTCCACGAACTTCTCGCGGCCCAGGTCGTGCCGGGACACGCCCTCGCTCGCGAGCGCGCGCTCCACGGCGGTCTGGGTGGCGATGCCCGCGTGGTCGGTGCCGGGCAGCCACAGCACCTCGTAGCCCTGCATCCGGCGGCGCCGGGACAGGGCGTCCATGACGCTGTGGTTGAGGGCGTGGCCCATGTGCAGGCTGCCGTTGACGTTGGGCGGCGGCAGGACGATGGTGACGGGCGGCTTGTCGCGGTCCGCGTCGGCGGTGAAGTACCCGCGCTCGACCCACCGCTCGTAGAGCCCCGCCTCTACCTCGGCGGGGTTCCACGCCGGCGGGAGTTCGGGACGCTGGGGTGCGGAGGGCTTCTCAGTCACGCCCGGAAGTCTACGAAGAACGACACCGCGGGCTCGAACCAGATACCCGGCGCCCCGGACCCGGATGCACGCTTTCCGGTCAGGCGCACCCGGAAGCGTCACCCGGCCCGCCGACGCGCGGTGATCGCCACCGAGGGTGACGCAGCGCTGCGGGTAGGCGTCCACGCAGGTGGAGGCGGGTGCAGCCAGCGCGCCCCCCTCCCCTGACCGTCACTGGGGAATTCACCCAGCCAGGAGCTGTCGTCACCGGCTGCGACCCCCGTAACACCGCCTCAGGCTACGCCGATCGAGTGAACGAGCTATCCGGAACCGGGGGGAACGTGCAGGGCTTCGAAGACCATCCCGACCTCAACACCGACGAGCCGTGGGTGCGCCAGGCGCTCGCCCGCTCCCGGCGGGAGCGCAGGCGGGCGCGGTTGCGCTCGCGGGGCGCGAAGGCCGGGTGCGCGGCGCTGGCGCTGGTGGTCGCCGCCGGGGCGGCGCTGTGGATGCGGGAGACCACGCCGCAGGCCGGGACGCCGCAGGCCGGGACCACGACGGCCGCCGGGTCGGCCGGGACCACGACCACATCCGCCACGCCGGTCACGACCGTGGACGACTGGCGCCGGGTCGACCCGGCCGACCCGTTCGCGGGCACGCCCGCCACGACCTGGGCCGACGGCGCGGCGGGCGTCACCGCCCCGCAGGCCGCGCCAGTGGGCCCCTACAGCGCCGAGGAGGTGGCGGCGGCCTACGAGCGCACGCGCCAGGTCCTGATCACCGCCAGGCTCGACCGGAAGGTGCTGGTCGACCACGACGTGGAGCCGCTGCTGGCGCTGTTCGCGCCGGACGTGCGCCAGGACGTGCGCGCCGACCTGACCACGCCGAACGCGGTCAGCCACGCGACCAGGGCGGCGCGCGAGTTCGCGCTGCTCCCGGTCGAGCCGAAGGTGACCGGCTCGATGGCCGCGCGGCTCGACGAGGACGGCCTGCTCACGGTCGGCACCGACTACCTGGTCGCCTACGCCTTCGCGTTCGAGGACGACGACCGCGTGGTGAACCCGATGGACGTCGTGGTCGTGACCAGGATGAAGGCGGACTACACGACGGTCTCCGGGCCGGACTACGCCCAGGGCAGCCAGGGCACGTGGCCCAGGCGGATGGAGGGCTACACGTACTCCATGGCCTGCGGCAAGGCGAGGGAGGGCTTCATCGCCCCCTACTACTCCGAGCGCGACACCGGGTTCGACGCGCCCGCGACCTCGGCGCCGCCGCACGAGCGCTACTTCGACCAGGGCATGTCGGTCAGCCTGGACGAGGGGAGGCAGTGCGTCTAGCGACCACCGCGGCCACGACCGCCCCCCTCGGGCCCGACCCCGGACGCGGTCGGGGGACGGCGGGCGCCCGCGCGCCGGGGTCCGGGGCGCCACCACCGGGTGTTGTCCGCGCTGGTGGCGCTCGCGCTGGTCGCGGGCGCGGGCGTGCCGTCGGCCCGGCACGCGCTCGGGCCCGCCGACGGCTGGTGGGAGCCGCCGGGGTCCTCGGCGAGGGGGTGCCCGCCGACTACCGGTAAGACCCCGAGCCCCCCTTCCGGGGGACACCGGCCGAGGACTGGGCCGGGGGCGCGGCGGGCATCGTCCCGCTCGAGGCCGAACGGCTGGCCGGGCTCACCGCGGACGAGGTCGCCAGCACCTGAGACCGGGTGCGCGCCCTGCCGGTGGCCTCCCGGCTGGACCGGCGGGCGCGCTCCTCGGCCACGACGCCGAGCCCGCGCTGGCGCTGTTCGCCCCGACCTGCCGGGAGCACGCGCGCACGGCGGTCGAGCTGGGCGTGCACGCCGACGCGGTGCTCACCAGGCTCGCGGGCGACCAGGCGCTGCCGCCGGTCGCGCCGAGGTGCGCCCGGACGGGGTGCGCTCGCCCGTGGAGGTGGTCTCGCTGGTCAGGCACAAGGCCGAGCACCTCCTCGTGGGGGAGGACGCCGACCACGAGCAGTTGTGGCAGGAGACCCGCACGGGTTACGCCTACTCGGTGCAGTGCGAGGCGCACGGCCGCGACCACCTCCCGCCGGCGCACTCGGTCCGAGGCCGTTCGGCTTAGTCCATTACCCGGAATCGCCGACCGGTCACGCTCCGGCACTTCGACCTCGACCGGGTGACCGAGGCGCTGTCGGGCTGCCCCTGGCAGGAGACCAATCCCGGCCCCGCGAGTGACAATGGTCCTGGTCGGAAGTGACAATGGGCCCATGACCACCAGGCCACCGCTGCACGACGTCGACGAGTCCCAGCTGGAAGTCACCGGTCCCAAGCAGTGGGCCGCTGGCATTCCCGGTGTGGCGGTGTCGCTGCGCCGGGGCGTGGAGCAGATGGGCGTCACGCGCACCGTCACCACACTCCGGCTGCTCAACCAGCGCGAGGGGTTCGACTGCCCTGGGTGCGCCTGGCCGGAGCCGCAGGGGCACCGCAAGCTGGCCGAGTTCTGCGAGAACGGCGCCAAGGCCGTCGCCGAGGAGGCGACCCGCCGCCGCGCCGGGCGCGAGTTCTTCGCCGCCCACCCGGTCGCCGAGCTCGCCCAGAAGACCGACTACTGGCTGGGCCAGCAGGGCAGGCTCACCGAGCCCATGGTGCTGCGCCAGGGCGCCACCCACTACGAGCCCATCTCCTGGACGGCCGCCTTCGAGCTGGTCGCCGAGCACCTCAACGCGCTCGACGACCCCGACCAGGCGCTGTTCTACACCTCGGGCCGCACCAGCAACGAGGCCGCGTTCGCCTACCAGCTGCTGGTCCGCTCGTTCGGCACGAACAACCTGCCTGACTGCTCCAACATGTGCCACGAGTCCTCCGGCGCCGCGCTGTCCGAGACCACGGGCATCGGCAAGGGCTCGGTGAGCATCAACGACTTCACCAAGGCCGAGCTGATCGTCGTGGTGGGCCAGAACCCCGGCACCAACCACCCGCGGATGCTCTCCGCCCTGGAGGACGCGAAGAAGGCCGGGGCGAAGATCGTCACGGTCAACCCGCTGCCCGAGGCGGGCCTGCTGCGCTTCAAGAACCCGCAGAACCTGAGCGGCCTGATCGGCTCGGGCACCGCCCTCACCGACGAGTTCCTGCAGATCAAGCTCGGTGGCGACCAGGCGCTGTTCCAGGCGGTCGGGCACCTGCTGCTGGCGTGGGACGCGATCGACAAGGACTTCATCGAGAACAGCACCGACGGGTTCGAGGCCTACGCCGAGAGCGTCCGCGAGATCGACTGGGACGTGATCCTGGGCGCGACCGGCCTGACCCGCGCCGAGATCGAGAAGTTCGCCCGCATGGTCGCCGAGTCCAACGCGACGATCATGTGCTGGGCGATGGGCCTGACCCAGCACAAGCACTCGGTCGCGACCATCCGCGAGCTGAGCAACGTGATCATGGCGCGCGGCATGATCGGCAAGCCGGGCGCGGGCCTGTGCCCCGTGCGCGGCCACTCCAACGTCCAGGGCGACCGGACCATGGGCATCTGGGAGAAGATGCCGGAGAAGTTCATGGTCGCGCTGGAGGAGGAGTTCGGCATCGAGGTGCCGCGCAAGCACGGCCACGACACCGTCGAGGGCATCAAGGCGATGCGCGCGGGCGAGGCCAAGGTGTTCATCGCGATGGGCGGCAACTTCGTGTCGGCCACCCCGGACACCCGCGTCACCGAGGCGGCGCTGCGGCAGTGCGCGCTGACCGTGCAGGTCTCCACCAAGCTCAACCGGTCGCACGCCGTGCACGGCCAGGTCGCGCTGATCCTGCCCGCGCTGGGCCGCACCGAGGAGGACGTGCAGCACACCGGCGAGCAGTTCGTCACCGTCGAGGACTCGATGTCCGTGGTGCACCGCTCGCGCGGCAGGCTGACCCCGGCCAGCGACCAGCTGCTGTCCGAGATCTCGATCGTGTGCAGGCTCGGCCGCGCGCTGCTCGGCCCGGAGCACCCGGTGCGCTGGGAGGAGATGGAGAAGGACTACGACGTCATCCGCGAGCACATCGCGAACGTCGTGCCCGGCTGCCAGGACTACAACCGGCGGGTGCGCCAGCCCGACGGGTTCGTGCTGCCGCACGCGCCGCGCGACGCCCGCGAGTTCACCGGCACCCGGAGCGGCAAGGCGCAGTTCGCGGCCAACGAGCTGACCGTGCTGCCGGTGCCCGAGGGCAGGCTGATGCTCCAGACGATGCGCAGCCACGACCAGTACAACACCACGATCTACGGCCTGGACGACCGCTACCGCGGCGTCAAGGACGGCAGGCGCGTGGTGTTCGTCAACCCGGACGACCTCGTCTCGCTGGGCTTCCGGGACGGCGAGGTGGTCGACCTGGTCAGCGAGTGGCCGGAGGACCCGAGCGGGACCGTGGAGCGCAAGGCCGAGAAGTTCCGGATCGTGTCGTACCCGACGGCGAAGGGGTGCGCCGCGGCGTACTTCCCCGAGGCGAACCCGCTGATCCCGCTGGAGTCCACGGCGGACATCTCCGGCACGCCCACCTCCAAGTCGGTCGTGCTGCGGCTGGAGAAGATCGCGTGAGGCGCGCGTCGGCGGCGTGGGCCCTGGTGCTCGTGGTCGCGGGCTGCACGGGCGGGCAGGAGCCCGCGCCGAGCGGGACGACGACGGCGGGGCCCACGTCGACCGGCGCGGCCAACGGGGCG
>NZ_JBQGCX010000805.1:0-1566 GCF_052038725.1 Actinosynnema sp. | reverse complement strand
GGCCGCCGTACGCCGTCGCCAGGCCACGGACCACGATCGCTGTCATGCCCTCACCCTCTCGACGCGCGGGCGCGGGGCTCAACCGAGGCCGATCGGGGCCGGGGCGACCTTCGGCCACGGCGCCGCGTGCTCCAGCTGGGTCGAGAGGGACAGCAGACGTTCCTCGCCGTCCGTCGGGCCGACCAGCTGCACCGACAGCGGCAGCCCCGCGCCGGTGAACCCCGCCGGGACCGCCACCGCCGGGTTGCCCGCCACGTTCCACACCGGCAGGAACGCGGTGTGCCGGGCCGCCGCGAGCAGCGCCTCCACCGCCGTCAGCTCCCGCCACTGCCCGACCCGCAGCGCCGAGTGCGTGAGCACCGGGCTGAGCAGCACGTCGTAGCGGGTGAACACCCGGTTCGCCCGCTCGGTCGTGCCCCGCCCGGACGCCACCGCCGCCGCACCCACCGCGGCCGGGATCGCCCGCCCCAGCGCCGCCACCCGCCGGGTGCGCCGGTCGAGGCGGTCCGGCCGGTCCAGCGCCGCCGCCCCGCCCGCGGCCCCGTCGCGCAGGTAGCGCACCGAGTAGTCCACCCACCCCGGCACCTCCGCCAGCGCCGCGTCCAGGCGCACCACCTCGTGCCCCAGGTCGGTCAGCAGCACGGCGGTGTCCAGCACCGCGTCCAGCACCTCCCGCGCCACCGGAACCCCCGCCGACCACGGCCGCAGCGCCACCGCCACCTTCAACCGGCCGGGGTCCTCGGCCGCCGCCCCCACGAAGTCCTCGCCGGGCGCGAGCACGTCCGCCAGCAGCGCCGCGTCCCGCACCCGCCGCGTGATCGGCCCCGCCGCCACCAGCCCGCCCCACGGCTGCCCGCCCAGCGGCACCCGCCCGCGCTGCGCCTTGAGCCCCACCAGCCCGGTCGCGGCGGCCGGGATGCGCACCGAGCCCCCGCCGTCCGTGCCCACCGCGGCCCCCACCAGCCCGGCCGCCACCGCCGCCGCGGACCCGCCGCGGGAACCCCCGGCCGAGTGCCGGGGGGTCCCCGGGTTGCGGGGGGGCCCGGCCCAGCTGCTCTCGGTGAACGGCCACAGCCCCAGCTCCGGCATCCGCGTGCGCCCCACCACCACCGCGCCCGCCCCGCGCAGCAGCGACACCACCTCGCTGTCCGCGTCCGCGACCGTCTCCACCGCCGAGGTGCCCAGCGTGGTGGGCAGCCCGGCCAGCGCGAAGTCCTCCTTCACCGCCACCGGGACCCCCAGCAGCGGCGCGTCCCCGCCCCGCGCCCGCCGCGCGTCGGCCGCCTCGGCGTCCGCGAGCGCCCGCTCGGCGAACACCAGCCGGAACGCGTTGAGCCCCCGGTCGACGCGCTCGATCCGCCGCAGGCACTCGGACACCAGCTCGCGGGAGGTCAGCACCCCGGAGCGCAGCAGGTCGGCCTGGGCGGCGGCGCCCGCGAAGCACGCGTCGGTCAAGTCCATGCCAGCGACCCTAGCGCCGGGCCCACGACGCACCGGAGGGCGCGCGCAACCACGACGCGGACGGCTTCGGCGCGCGCGGGGGAGCGGGCCGCGGCGCGTCCCGCT
>NZ_JBQGCX010000804.1:0-1723 GCF_052038725.1 Actinosynnema sp. | reverse complement strand
TCGAGGGGTGCCGCAACCGTTGGCGCGCAACGACTTCCGCCGGAGGCGCAAGTGACCACCCCCGACCCCCTCGCGCTCGCCCAGCGCTTCGTCCGCGCCGTGGAGGCCAAGGACCTCCGCGCCGTGTCGGACGTGCTCGCGCCGGACGTGCGGCAGCTCTTCCTCCAGTCCGGCAAGGCGGGCACCCCGGAGGGCGTGGCGGAGCTGATCTCCGGGCGCGGCAGGGGTTTCTGCGTCGCCCACCTCAAGGGGCGGGACGAGGTGCTGGCCTACACCGAGGGGATCTTCGCCAAGTTCGACCCGCTGGTCTGGCGCGACCACCGGTGGAGCGCCACCGAGGGCGCGGCCTGCTTCGCCGCCACGGGCGACATGGTCGTCGCGCGGACGGGCAAGCCCTACCGCAACCACTACGTGATCCGCTTCGACGTCGCGGACGGCCTGATCACGCGGATGTCCGAGCACGGCGACGCGCTGCGCTACGCGGGCCTCGGGGTCCGGCCGAACGCGGCCGAGTTCCGGGCGCTCCTGCGCGCGCTGGGCCACGCGGTCACCCCGTTCCGGTCCCGCTGACCCCCTTCGACCTGCGTGGCCTGCCGCTGCCCACCCGCGACCCGGTCCACCTGCACGTCCACGACACCTCGGGCTTCGGCGACGACGCCACCGGGCCCGTGGACCACCCGGCGGTCACCGGGGCGGCCCGTCACCCGGCCTGACCGCCCCTCGGGACAACACCCGCGCGCCGAGCAGCAACCCGGCCGAGACGGTCAGCAGCTGGACGCGCTGGACCAGCCCGGCCCCTGGCTGGTTGGCCAGGGCCGCCGACAGCACACCGGTCCCGGCGAGGAGGATCAGCACCACCCTGGCGCTCGGCAGCCGGGTGCCCCGCTCCAGGACCGCCGCGGCGGCGAGCGCGCCGACGAACGTCAGCACGCTGGTCACCTGGTGCAGGTGGTGGCTGAGCGACACCGCGCCTGCGGCCTCCCGGTCGCGGCACAGCGCATCCGTGCTGGGCGCGCAGTCGAGCGGCAGCGCGGTGTCGGCGAGGGTCGCGAGGGCGAAGACGAGCACGGCGGCGACCGCCCACCGCCCGCGCAGGCCGCGCGCGGCGAGCAGCAGGCAGCAGGCGGCGAGCGAGTCGGTGGCGCGGAACAGCCACCGGTGCGGCTGGTCGTCGGCGAGCAGCTCGCTCACGTAGCCGTCCACGACGGACAACCCGGTCGGCAGCACCAGTTCGAGCAGCCAGCACGCGTACAGCACCGCCGCCGCGACCAGCCACGCGCCCGGCCGGTCGAGCCCTGGGCAACGACTCCGGCTCGACGCCCTGTCCTCGATCACGCTCGCGCCACCCTTCCGCCATGCTGTGCCCCGTGGTCACCGTCGTGGGCTCGGACCTGCACCTCGTCGCGGACGGACCGGAGGGCGCGCCGCCGGTCGTGCTCCTGTCCGGTCTCGCGGGCGCGATCGCCGACTGGGACCCGGTGACCCGGCTGCTCGCGACCTCCGCGCGGGTGCTGCGGTTCGACCGGCCGGGGACCGGGGCGAGCACGCCGTCGCCCCAGCCCTCGTCGGCGCGGCGGGAGGTGGCCGTGCTCGACGCGGTCCTCGACGCCGTCGGCGCACCGGCCGTGCTCGTCGGGCACTCGCTGGCCGGCCTGCACGCGGAGGCGTTCGCGCGGCTGCGCCCCCGGCGCGTGCGCGGCGCGGTGCTCGTGGACCCCAGCCT
>NZ_JBQGCX010000803.1:0-2569 GCF_052038725.1 Actinosynnema sp. | reverse complement strand
TCGACGGGGGCGCGGACGTCGGGCCGGACGCGTTCCAGGCCGCCGTGGAGCGGTTGGCGTGATCGGGGAGGTCCTGCTGGCGGTGTGCGCCTCGATCCAGGTCGAGGCGCTGGAGCGCGGGCCGTCCTCGGTGGTCAGCGTCGAGCTGCCCGCGGGCGCGGTCTCCCCGCTGGCGGTGCTCGACGTCCGGGTCACCGCGATCGGCTACTCCGCCGCGCAGGACCTGGTCTACGGCGTCGACGCGGACGGGCGCGTGCTCGCGTTCGACCGGCGCGGCGCGCGGGTCCCGCTGCCCGCGCGGCAGTCCGACCTGCTGCGCGGCGCCACGGCGGGCGTGGTCGTCGGCGACCGGCTCGTGGTGCGCTCCGGGCGCCTGCTGCTGGCCGTGGACATCAACCCGACCAGCCCCGACTACCTGCTGGTCGTGGCCGAGACCTGGCTGCCCACCACCGCGCTGACCATCAACGACTTCGACCTCAACCCGGCGGACGGCCTGCTGTACGGGGTCGTGGTGGACGCGCGCGGCGTCGGCCGGGTGGTGCGGGTCGACCCGGCCACCGGCGCCGTGCGGCCCGTCGACGGCGCGGGCGCGCTGCCTCCGGGCATGACCAGCTACGGCTCGGTCGTGCTCGGACCGGACGGCGCGCTCTACGCCACGGCCAACCGGGACGCGAGCGGGGGGCTCAGCACCCGGTTCAAGGTCGCGCTGGACGGCACCGGGACGGTGGTGGAGCTGGGCACGCGGGTCGCGTTCAGCACGCTCGACGCGGCGGGCTGCCTGGTGGTGCGCAACCCGCCCCGGCCGCAGCCGCAGCCCAAGCCGCAACCGCCGCAGCCCCGACCGGCGCAGCCCCAGCCCCAGGCCCCGCAGCAGCCCGCGCCGCAACCGCCCGTCGCGCAGGCGCCCGCCGTGCCACCGGCCCCCGTGCCCACCCCGAGCCCCAGCCCGGCCCCGAGCCCCGCGCCGACGGCGGAACCCACCCCCGAGCAGGAGCTCGTGGAGGGCCAGCCCGCCGTGCGGGACCCGAGGCGGCGGACCGAGGAGGTCGAGGCCGCGGGCCTGAACCCGCTGCTGCACACCGTGGACGACCAGCGCCGCTGGGGCCTGGTCGCGCTGCTCCTGGTGCTCGGCGGCGCGGCGGCGGCCAGGCAGGTCGGGTCCCGGCGCACCAGGTAGGGCCAGCGCGCCAGGCAGGCCCAGCGCGCCAGGCAGGCCGGTCACACCGACAGCAGTCGCCGCACCTCCTCGTCCCGCAGCTCCGCCGCGTCGCCGGAGCGCACGACCTCGCCCGCGTCCAGCAGCGCGAACCGGTCCGCCAGCCGCGCCGCCAGGTCCACGTGCTGCTCGACCAGCAGCACGGTCAGCCCCACCTCCCGGTGCAGCCGCCGCACCGCCGCCTCGATCTCGTCGACCACGGACGGCTGCACGCCCTCGGTCGGCTCGTCCAGCACCAGCAGCCGGGGGCGCGCCACCAGCGCCCGCGCGATCGCGAGCTGCTGCCGCTGCCCGCCCGACAGCAGCCCGGCCCGCCGCCGCAGCAGCGGGACCAGCGCCGGGAACACCGACAGCGCGTCGTCCACCGCGCCCGCGTCCTTGCCGGGACGGGCCTCGGCGACCACCCGCAGGTTCTCCGCCACGGTCAGCTGCGGGAACACCACGTGCCCCTGCGGCACGTACGCCAGCCCCGCGCGCACCCTGCGGTGCACCGGGGTCCGGGTGACGTCCGCGCCGTCCAGCAGCACCGTCCCCGAGGTCGGGCGCAGCAGGCCGACGACGGTCTTGAGCAGCGTGGTCTTCCCGACCCCGTTGCGCCCCAGCACGCACACCAGCGACCCGGCGGGCACCTCGAGGCCCACGCGGAACAGCACCTGCGACCGTCCGTAGTGGACGTCCACATCGGACACCACGAGCATCAGTCCGCCCTCCCGCCGGAGCGGCCCAGGTACACCTCGCGCACCACCGGGTCCGCCCGCACCTCGTCGACCGCGCCCTCGCGCAGCACCTTCCCCTGGTGCAGCACGGTGACCGTGCGCGCGTACCGGCGCAGGAACTCCATGTCGTGCTCCACCACGACGACCGTGTGCTCGGCCGCGACCGCCGCCAGCAGCTCCCCGGTGCGCTCCCGCTCGTCCCGGCTCATGCCCGCCACCGGCTCGTCCAGCAGCAGCAACCCCGGTCGCTGCGCCAGCAGCATCCCCATCTCCAACCACTGCCGCTGCCCGTGCGAGAGCACCCCGGCCCGCCGCCCGGCGAGCGCCGCGAGCCCGGTGGTCGCCAGCGCCCGCCCCACCTCGGCCGACCGCCCGCGCGGGCGTCGCAGCAGGGTGCGCAGGGGAGCGCGGAACCCGGCGGCCAGCTCCAGGTTCTCCCGCACGGTCAGCTCCTCGAACACCGCCGCCGTCTGGAACGTGCGCCCGACGCCCAACCGCACGACGCGGTGCTCGGGCAGCCCGACCAGCTCCCGGCCGCCGAACCGCACGCTGCCGGAGGACGGCCTGGTCAGCCCGGTGATCACGTCGATCAGCGTGGTCTTGCCCGCGCCGTTCGGGCCGATCAGGAACCGCAGCT
>NZ_JBQGCX010000802.1:0-1626 GCF_052038725.1 Actinosynnema sp. | reverse complement strand
GGCGAGCGCCGCGCTCACGGCCTGGCCGAGGCTGCGACCGTCACCGGGGTCGTCGGCCGCCCCGGCCCCGGGGCCGAGGCGCCACGTCCCGGGCGGCGGCGGGTCGGCCCGCCACCCGGCGGTCCGGGCGAGGACGTCGGCGGTCCAGCCCGGCAGCGGCGCGTCCCCGGGCAGGTACAGCACGACGGTGTCGCGGCGGGCCTGCCCGTGCTCGCCCGTGGCGGCCTTGGCGTACCACCGGTCCGTGACCGGAGCCGCCGCCACCAGCGCCCCGGCGACCGCCACCTCGCGGCCGGGCCGGGCCGACAGGTACACGCGCACGATGCGGTCCGGGGCGCCCTGCTCGCGCCAGCCGGCCGACCACACGTGCCAGAAACCGCCGCTGGTCGCGGTGGTCAGCGGGTCGGCGCGCACCTCGTCCGCCACCCCCGCCACCAGCACGCCCACCGGCACGTAGCCGGGCGCCGCCACGAGCCGCTCCACGCCGTCGCCCCGCCGGACGTGCAGCAGCCCGGGCGCCCCGCCCGGCCCGACCACGCGCCACCCGGGCTCGAAGCGGTCCGCGTCCGTGGTCGCGGCCACGTAGGCCGCGGGCGCGGGGAAACGCGTCCGGGCCTGCTCGGGAGTGCCGTGGAACCACTGCACGTACAGCCGCTCGGCGTCCGCCCCGTCGCGCAGCAGCCGTCGCGCGAGCGGCAGCTGCAGGTCCACCGGGCGCGGGGGTCCGGCGACCGTGCCGGTCGCGGCCGTCCCGGCCGTCGCGGCCGTCCCGGCGAGCCGTCGCAGCGCCGCGGGCGCGGTCACGACCGTCCCGTCGAGGCGGCGTCGAGGGCCTCCAGCAGCCGGTCGGTGGCGCGGTCGCAGTCGGCGAGGACCGAGCGGGCGCGCCCGGCGAGCGCGGCGGCGTCGTCACCGTCGAGCTGGTCCGCGGGGACGTCGGCGGCGGCCTGCGAGCGCACCTGCACCGCGGTGACGAGCAGCCACACCCCGACGTACAGGACGGTGCGGCGGGCCAGCGCGGGTGCCGGCAGGCGGCTCGCGGCCGCATGGGCGCGGACCACGGCAGCGGCGGTGGCCACCTCCTCCGACGTCCACGCCCGCTCCTGCGGGGCCACGACCAGCAGCGGCGCGAGCAGGGCCGCCAGGTCCCAGGCCGGGTCGCCGACCCGGGCCATCTCCCAGTCCAGCAGCACCGGACCCGCCCCGGGGCGCAGCACGACGTTGGCGTGGGTGAGGTCGCCGTGGACCAGGCACATCGGCTGCCAGCGCCGCCGCGCCTCCTGCAGCGCCCGCACCGCGGCGACGCGCTCGCCGTCGCCCTCCGCGCCACCGGGGGCCTCCCCGGGCAGGGCCCAGCGGCGCAGCAGCCGCGCGATCGGCGGGCTCGCCCACAGCTCGGGCGGGGCGTCACCGTCCAGCAGCCGCAGCCCCCACGGCGGCGCCGGGTCCGCGAGAGCGCCCGACCGGTCCGCCGCACCCACCAGGTCGCGGGTCGCCCGGTGCAGCCGACCGAGCGACGGCACGAGGTCGCCGGTGGCCTCCAGCAGGACCTTCCGGACGGCGGGGGCCGGGTCCGCGCCCGCCGCGACCGCGGCCCCGGTGCCGGCCTGCCACAGACTGGGCCCG
>NZ_JBQGCX010000801.1:0-2812 GCF_052038725.1 Actinosynnema sp. | reverse complement strand
CGCTTGTAGCGGCGCGACTTCTCCGGGTCACCGGTGATCTCGGCCCAGGCCAGCACCGGGTCGCCGAGGCGGGCCTTGGCCTCGCGCCACATCTTGAGCAGCACGCCCCGCACGTACGGGTAGCGCACCCGTGACGGGGAGTAGGTGTACCAGGAGAACGAGGCGCCGCGCGGGCAGCCGCGCGGCTCGTACTCCGGCGAGTCCGGCCCGACCGACGGGTAGTCCGTCGCCTGGTGCTCCCAGGTGATCAGGCCGTCCTTGACGAACACCTGCCACGAGCACGAACCGGTGCAGTTGACCCCGTGCGTGGAGCGGACCACCTTGTCGTGGGCCCACCTGTCCCGGTAGAAGCGCTCCCACTCCGCCTGGTCGATCCGGTGCACGGTCCTGCCGTCGGCCGACACCTCCCCCCGCGCGAAGAACTTGCGCCCGCGCGGTTGGGGGCGGTCCACCCCTGTGCTGTCCATGTGCCCAGTGCACCGCGCGGGTTGCTCCGTTTGGAGGGACCTAAGTCCTCTCCCGGCACGGCAGTTGCTCACTTACCGCGCACGCGGGCCGGGCGCAGTGTTCCGGGCATGACTGGATCGGACTCTGCTCACGACCGCACCCGCTGGGTGGTCCTGGTCATGGCCGCCCTCGGATTCGCGGTGAACTTCTGGGCCTGGGCGCTGCTCAGCCCGTTGGGACCCCTGTACCGCGAGGAGCTCGGTCTCACCTCCTTCCAGCAGGCCCTGCTGGTGGCGGTGCCGGTGATCGTCGGCTCGGTCGGCCGCGTCGCGGCCGGTGTGCTCACCGACCGGTTCGGCGGCCGGATCATGTTCCCGGCGGTGTCCGCCGCGACCATCGTCCCCGTGCTGTACCTGGGCTTCAGCGGGCAGTACTCGCTGACCGGGCTGCTCGTCGGCGGCTTCTTCCTCGGCATCGGCGGCAGCGCGTTCGCCGTCGGCGTGCCCACGGTCAACGCCTGGTTCCCGCCGGAGCGGCGCGGCACCGCGCTCGGCCTGTTCGGCATCGGCATGGGCGGCACCGCGTTCAGCGCGCTGACCACCGTGCCGCTGGTCACGGCGGCGGGCAAGACCGCGCCGGTCATCGTCCCCGCGATCGTGCTCGCGGTGTACGCGGTCGCCTCCTACCTGCTGATCCGCGAGGCGCCCGGCCGCACCAAGCCGACCGGGTCGGCGGCGCACCGGCTGCTGGCCGCGGCGAAGCTGCCGATCACCTGGCAGGCGTCGGGCATCTACGCGCTGTCGTTCGGCGGTTACGTGGCGATGTCGGTCTACCTGCCCACGTACCTGAAGACGAGCTACGAGCTGACCCAGGCCGACGCGGCCAACCGGATGGCCGGTTTCGTGGTGCTGGCGGTGATCGCCCGCCCGCTGGGCGGCTGGCTGTCGGACCGGGTGGCGCCCGCGAGGGTCTTGAACACCACGCTGGTGGCGGTCGTCGCGGCGGCGGTCGTGCAGGCGTTCACGCCGATGCTGATGCCGATGGGAACGGCGGCGTTCCTGGTGCTGGCGGTCGCGCTCGGCGCAGGCAGCGGAGCGACGTTCGCGCTGGTGGCGATCATGGCCCCGGCGGACCAGGTCGGCTCGGTGACGGGCATCGTCGGCGCGGCGGGCGGGCTGGGCGGGTTCGTGCCGCCGTTGATCATGGGGGCGCTGTACGGGTCTTACGGGTCTTATGGCGGTGGGTTGGCGCTGCTGGCGGTGGCTGCGGCGGCGACGGTGCTGGTGGTGCGGTCGTTGTCGCGGAGGCCGCAGGTGGTGTGAGGCAAGGGTGGCCGTGAGGGGGTGGCCGATGTGGTCGCCCCCTCCGACGTGTTCGAGGCGTCAGCCGGACGCTACCGCCGTCTGGAGCCCTGCGGAGTAGGGGTCCCGGTCGATCCACCCCTTCCCCTCGGCCGCGATGCCCTCCAGGATGTGGTGCGTGTGCACGAACCCGGCTGCGTCCATGTTCATCTGGGCGAGCGACTCGGGGCTCTCCTCCGAGTCCGACTGCGCCCGCTCGGGGTCCGTGACGCGGATGTCCCTGGTCGGGCCGTTCATCAGGGTCAGCTCCAGGGTGTGCCCCAGGTCGTCGGTCCTGTCCACGTGGACCGAGGAGACCGCGTCGAAGCGGAAGTTGTTGCGCTGCTGCCCGTTGCGCACGGCCCGCTCGAAGTGCAGCTCGGTGCTCACCTCCCGCACCCCGTCGTGCGTGATGAGGAAGAGGCGGATGTCGTACGTCGAGTAGCGCCACGGTCCGCCCTTGACCCGTGCCCGCTTGTACCTCCTCGCAGGCGTCTGCAGCAGGGCGTGGGCGATGATGTCGCGCCACGCCAACCGGTAGTGGCGCAGCGCCTCGTCGAGCGCCAGCGCCTTGTCGCAGTTCAGCCAGGTCTCCATCTCCTGCTCGGACGGCCTGGTGGAGTGCAACCTGTCCCGCCACTGCTGATGGGCCTCCTCGCGTTCGGCCAGCGTCTCGGCGTACACCAGTGCCGCCTCCGCCAAGCGGCGGCGCTCACTGATGGCGAGCCGCCAGCGCGGGACCGCGATCCGCCCGCTGACCACGGCGATCGCGGTCGCCGCCACCGCCCGGACCACGTCGACCTCCACCGCTGCGGCCACGACACCCGCCGCAGCCGCCAAGGCCACAGTCAGCGAAAGCACGCACGTGACCTTCAAAGCGGACGTGGTCCGATGCCGTTCGCGGTTCGCCTGGATCGCGCCCCGCTCCCACTCCTTCCTGGTCTTGCCGGCCAGGTGTCGGATCAACCAGCCCACCCGGTCACCGTTGATCTCCTTCGCCGAGTACAGGGCTGCGACTTCATCGC
>NZ_JBQGCX010000800.1:0-6018 GCF_052038725.1 Actinosynnema sp. | reverse complement strand
CGAAGGTCGGGCACACCTGGCGCACCCGGCGCACGGTGTCCCTGACCACCCGCGCGCCGCACTCGGTGAAGCCGTCCACGACCCGCCCGTGCTCCCCCGCGCTCATCCACGGCTGCCTCGGCGGCACGACGTCCGGGTGGTCCAGGAGCAGGACCAGGCGGTTGAGGTCGTAGTCGGGGTGCGGCCTGCGGGCCTGGTGGAAGCGGCGCTCCTCGTAGCTCGCGCGCCGCTCCGCCACCGCCGCCAGCACCGCCCGCACCTCCTCCGGGGTCGCCACGCCCCACTCGCGCGCGTGCGCCCACAGCGCCGCCGACCGCTCGTCCCGCGCCCGGTCCGCGACGCCGGTCAGGAGGCCGAGCATGTCGAGTCCGGGCGCGGCGCGGCGCGGGACGTGGTGCACCGCCCGCACGCTCGGCCGCAGCGCCCGGTACTCGGGGACCGGGTCCAGGTCGGCCGGGGTCCCGACGTGCAGGACGTGGGTCGCGCAGGACCGCAGGCCCGCCGCGATCCCGGCGAACCGGGCCCGCGCCGACCCCGTGCGCCGCCCCGAGGCCGCCGAGGCGCAGGTCGGCAGGACCAGCACCGCGCCCCGGAACCGGGGCAGCGCCGCCGGGTCCACCTCCTGCACCGTGGTGAGCCACGTGGCCACCCCTCGCGCGCGCAACTGGTCGGCCGACCGCTGGGCCAACCGGTAGGACAGGTCCCCGTAGCCGTACACCACCAGCCAGGGGGTCGGGAAAACGCCGGAACCGGCCATGCCGGGGATTGTGGGGTGCGGACTTGATCGGCGTCAACGCGGGAAACGGCAGGTCAAGGCCGGCAGCGGGGAAGATTCACCGGAGCGGCGGACTATTCGGGAATAATTCCAGAAAGAATGCGACAACGCCCGCCCGCAGCGGGGCGGCCGACCCGCCCGGCCCGCCGAGGACCGGCGCGCCGTCCGGCCCCGGTCGTACCCTGGAGCCGAGCCCCCACCCCCGGCGCCTCGTCCAGGGCAGGGGTCTGTCCGCGTTGTCCACCAGTCACGGGAGCCGCACTCCGATGCCCCAGCCCGGCCCGCTGTCCGGCCTGCTGACCGCCGTCCTGCCCGACAAGGCCCTGCGCGCGCTGGCCGACGCCGCGGGTTCGCCCGAGCTGGAGCTGGAGGGACCGCCCGCGGCCCGCCCCCTGGTGGCCGCCGCGCTCTCGCGCACCTCCCCGGTGCTCGCCGTGACCGCCACCGGCCGGGAGGCCGAGGAACTGGCCTCGGTCCTGCGCGACCTGGTCGGGCCCGAGGCGGTGGCGATCTTCCCGTCCTGGGAGACCCTGCCGCACGAGCGGCTGTCCCCCAGGGCCGACACGGTCGGCGCCCGCCTCCAGGTGCTGCGCAGGCTCGCCCACCCCGGCGACCGGCCGCTGCGCGCGGTCGTGGCCACGGTCCGCAGCCTCATCCAGCCCATGGCCCCCGGCCTCGGCGACCTGGAGCCGGTCGACCTCGCCACCGGCTCCGAGCACGACTTCGACGCCCTCCTGCACCGGCTGGCCGAGCTCGCCTACACGCGCGTCGACATGGTCGAGAAGCGCGGCGAGTTCGCCGTGCGCGGCGGCATCCTGGACGTCTTCCCGCCCACCGCCGAGCACCCGCTGCGCGTGGAGTTCTGGGGCGACGAGGTCACCGAGATCCGCCCGTTCTCGGTGGCCGACCAGCGCTCCCTGCCCAAGCAGGTCGACGCGTTCACCGCCCCGCCGTGCCGCGAGCTGCTGCTCACCGAGCGGGTCCGCGCCCGCGCCCGTGAGCTGGCCGCCGAGCACGAGGCCGACGCGCAGCTCGCCGAGATGCTCGCCAAGCTCGCCGAGGGCATCCCGTCCGAGGGCATGGAGGCGCTGATCCCCGCCCTGTGCGAGGGCGAGCTCCAGCTGCTCACCGACCTGGTCCCGGACGGCACGCACGTGCTGGTCAACGACCCGGAGAAGATCCGCGCCCGCGCCCGCGACCTGGTTCGCACCGGCCAGGAGTTCCTGGAGGCCTCCTGGATGGCGGCGGCGGGCGGCGGCAAGGCCCCGATCGACCTCGGCGCCTCCGCCTACCGCGCGCTCGACGAGGTCGCCGACGCCGCGCGCGCCGCCGACAAGCCCTGGTGGACGCTCAGCCAGCTCACCACCGAGGGCTCGAACGTGCTGCGCCTGGAGTTCAAGCACGTCCAGGCCTACCAGGGCGACGTGGACCGGGCGTTCGCCGACCTGCGCGCCCACACCGCCGCGGGCGGCACCGCCGTCCTGGTCGTGCCCGGCGCGGGCACCGCCCAGCGCGCCACCGAGCAGCTGCGCGAGGCCCAGGTGGGCGCGGTGTGCGTGGACTCGCTGGACGAGCCCCCGAAGACCGGCGCGGTCACCGTGGTGCGCGGCGCGCTGGAGGACGGCTTCGCGCTGCCCGAGCTGGCGCTGGTGGTGCTCACCGAGACGGACCTGACCGGCGGCCGGGGCGGGACGTCCACGAAGGACATGCGGCGGATGCCGTCCCGCCGCCGCAACGCCGTCGACCCGCTCGCCCTCAAGACCGGCGACTACGTGGTGCACGAGCAGCACGGCATCGGCCGGTACGTGGAGATGGTGCAGCGCACCGTCGCGGGCGCCACCCGCGAGTACCTGGTGCTGGAGTACGCCTCCAGCAAGCGCGGCCAGCCCGGCGACCGGCTGTTCGTGCCCACCGACCAGCTCGACGAGGTTTCCCGCTACGTCGGCGGCGAGCTGCCCACGCTCAACAAGCTGGGCGGCTCGGACTGGAAGAACACCAAGGCCAAGGCCAAGAAGGCGGTCAAGCAGATCGCCGCCGAGCTGGTGCAGCTCTACGCCGCCCGGCAGTCCGCGCCCGGCCCCGCGTTCGCGCCCGACACCCCGTGGCAGCGCGAGCTGGAGGACGCGTTCCCGTTCACCGAGACCGTCGACCAGATGGCCGCCATCGACGAGGTCAAGGGCGACATGGAGCGCGGCGTCCCGATGGACCGGGTCATCTGCGGCGACGTCGGCTACGGCAAGACCGAGATCGCGGTGCGCGCGGCGTTCAAGGCGGTGCAGGACGGCAAGCAGGTGGTGGTGCTGGTGCCCACGACCCTGCTGGCGCAGCAGCACCTCAACACGTTCACCGAGCGGATGCGCGCGTTCCCGGTCGTGGTGCGGGGCCTGTCCCGGTTCACCGACCCGACCGAGGCCGAGCAGACCACCACCGGGCTCGCCGAGGGCGACGTCGACGTGGTGATCGGCACGCACCGGCTGCTGCAGAAGGGCCTGCGGTACAAGGACCTCGGCCTGGTGATCGTGGACGAGGAGCAGCGCTTCGGCGTCGAGCACAAGGAGCACATCAAGGCGCTGCGCACGCACGTGGACGTGCTGACCATGTCCGCGACGCCGATCCCGCGCACCCTGGAGATGTCGCTGGCGGGCATCCGCGAGATGTCCACGATCCTCACCCCGCCCGAGGAGCGGCACCCGATCCTGACCTACGTCGGCGCGTACGACGACAAGCAGGTCGGCGCGGCCATCCGGCGCGAGCTGCTGCGCGACGGCCAGGTGTTCTACGTGCACAACCGGGTCTCCTCGATCGAGAAGGCCGCCCGGCGCATCCGCGAGCTGGTGCCCGAGGCGCGCGTGGTCACCGCGCACGGCCAGATGAACGAGGACAAGCTGGAGAAGATCATCCAGGGGTTCTGGGAGCGCGAGTACGACGTCCTGGTGTCCACCACGATCGTCGAGACCGGCCTGGACATCTCCAACGCCAACACGCTCATCGTCGAGCGCGGCGACATGCTCGGCCTGTCCCAGCTGCACCAGCTGCGCGGGCGCGTCGGCCGGGGCCGCGAGCGCGGGTACGCGTACTTCCTGTACCCGCCGGAGTCCCCGCTCAGCGAGACCGCGCACGACCGGCTCGCCACCATCGCGCAGAACACCGAGCTGGGCGCGGGCATGGCGGTGGCCATGAAGGACCTGGAGATCCGGGGCGCGGGCAACATCCTCGGCGCCGAGCAGTCCGGGCACATCGCGGGCGTCGGCTTCGACCTGTACGTGCGGCTGGTCGGCGAGGCGGTCGAGGCGTTCCGCCGCTCCGCGGGGGCCGACGGCGAGCTGGAGGCCGAGCTGGCCGAGGTCCGCGTCGAGCTGCCGGTGGACGCGCACATCCCGCACGACTACGTGCCCGGCGAGCGGCTCCGGCTGGAGGCGTACCGCAAGATCGCGGCGGCCGTCGACGAGGCGGGGCTGACTGCGGTGCGCGACGAGCTCAAGGACCGCTACGGCGCGCCGCCGCTGCCCGTGGAGCGGCTGCTGGACGTGGCCAGGCTGCGGCACACCTGCCGCGCGCACGGCGTCACCGAGGTCGCCCTGCAGGGCAGCTCGATCCGGTTCGCGCCGCTGGAGCTGAAGGACTCGCAGGTGGTCCGGCTGCGCAGGCTGCACCCCAAGGCGGTGTACAAGCAGGCCGTCTCGACGATCACGACGCCTCGGCCCACCGAAGGCGCGGCGGGCGGCCGGATGGGCGCGCCCCCGCTGCGCGACCAGGAGTTGCTCGCCTGGTGCGCCCACTTCCTGGAATCACTCGCGGGAGCGCCCGTGAGCGGTGTCACGAGTTCGTGAGAGGGTACTGGGCGTGAGGACTGTGCAGAGGCGCTTCACCCTGACCGTCGCGGCCGTCGCACTGCTGGTGGCGGGCTGCGGCTCGGGCCCGGCCAAGATCGGGTCGGCGGCCGTCGTCGGCGACTCGGTGGTGCCGCTGGCCGACATCCAGCACCAGCTCCAGCTGGTGCTCGCCAAGGAGCCCGACGTCAAGGTCGCCCTCCAGCGCGAGCGCAAGCTCGACCAGGTCGCCGACACCCTCGTGCAGATCAAGGTGTGGCACGAGCTGATCGCGAAGGCCGCCGCGAACGAGGGCGTCACCGTCACCGAGGACGAGGTGGCGGAGGCCGTCGAGAGCGCGGGCGGCGCCGAGACCGCCTCCCAGGGCACCGTGTACACGAAGGAGACCTTCCCGGAGCGGGCGCGGGACCAGCTGCTGCTGGTCAAGCTGGCGGGCAAGTACGCGGACCGGATGGAGGTCACCTTCGACTACTTCTTCACCACCAGCGGTGAGGACGCGAAGGAGAAGGCCAGGCAGGTCGCGGCCGACCCGTCGAAGATGGCGGGCTTCATCGCCGCCGCGCCGAGCGGCCCCGAGGGCCAGCAGCTCGCCGGGCGCGGGCAGAAGGTCAGCTCCGCCGAGTCGCCCGAGGCCGCGCAGGCCCCGCTGTTCGGCGCCGAGCCCGGCACCGTGCTGGCGTACCCGCCGAGCCAGAGCAGCTCGCAGTGGCTGGTGGCCTACGTGACCGACCGGGACACCGACGCGACGGCGAGCGGCCTGGACGCGTCCGCCTCGCAGCTCACCCCGTCCGCGCTGGAGGGCATCGGCCTGCGGCTGATGCAGACCCTGGCCGGGTCGCCGAAGGTCGAGCTGAACCCGCGCTACGGCGTGTGGGACCCGATCAACTACGGCCCGGTGCCGAGCGAGGGCGAGCTGGGCGGCCTGCAGCTGAAGGCGAGGCAGGTCCAGTCGTGACGTCGGACGTCCCACCCGCCGCAGCGGCCCCGCCGACCGGGCCGGACGCGGCGCCGCCGGTCACCGTCATCGTGGTCAGCGCCCGCCTCGGCTGGGCGGTGCCCCTCGCGGAGCTGCCCGCGCTGCGGGCCGCGCCGGTCGTGTGCGCGAGCGCGGGCGTCCCCCTCCAGGAGGGGGTGCGCCCCGCGCCCGCCGCCGCGTCCGACCTGGCCGCCGGGTCGGTGCTGCTGACCGCGGACCCGGCCGACCCGCTGGCCGCCGAGCTGGTGGCGCGCGGCGCGCGCCTGGCGCGCACGCCCGAGCCGCCGATCGTCGAGGCGGTCGCGGTGATGGACCGGCTGCGCTCGCCGGGCGGCTGCCCGTGGGACGCCGAGCAGGACCACGACTCGCTGCGCAAGTACCTCGTCGAGGAGACATACGAGCTCCTGGAGGCCATCGAGGACGGCGACCGGGACGCG
>NZ_JBQGCX010000799.1:0-1568 GCF_052038725.1 Actinosynnema sp. | reverse complement strand
CGCCGCCAGGCCGCCCCACCCGAACACCTTCCTCCGCCCGATCCCGCCCGCGTTCCCTTCGACGCCACCCACGACCGTGCCCCTTTCCCAGCCCGCACGCGGAGCGCGTTGCGGTTGCCGGTCAGTGAAGAGGTCGGCGGGTTGCGAGCGCGTATCCGTTTTCCGCCGCGCCCGTGAAACGCGGTGCGCGCCCACGGGGAGCGCTCACCGGCCAGCCCTCACCGCCACGGGGAGGCGTCGACCACTTCCATGATCGTCGCCGGTTCCCACTCGTGGGTGGTGCCGGGGGTGGGGCGGTCGAGGACGGCCAGTTCCAGGCCCGCCGCGTCGAACAGGCCGCGGAAGTGGCCGAACGTGCGGATCTCGCCGCCGTTGAGGGCCAGGCGCTGCAACGAGATCGTGTCGTGCACCGGGGAGTCGCCGTCGCCGCGCACCCAGTCCACGACCACGATCGGCACGCCCGGTCCGGCCGCCTCGCGGCAGCGGGAGAGCAGCCGGACGCAGCTCGCGTCGTCCCAGTCGCACAGCACGCTCTTGAGCAGGTACAGGTCCCCGCCCGGCGGGATGCCCTCGAAGAAGTCGCCGCCCACCAGCTCGACCCGGTCGGTCAGTCCGAGGCGCTTGAGCACCGCGCTCGCCCTGGACACCACCTCGGGGCGGTCGAACAGCACGCCGGTGGCGTCGGGGTGGGCGGCGAGGACCCGGTGGAGCAGGGTGCCGTTGCCGCCGCCGACGTCCACGACGCGGCGGTGGCCGGTGAACGCGTAGCGGTCCAGCACCGAGTCCACGACCGGTTCGGTGAACTCCTGCATCCAGTCGGAGAACCAGGCCGCCTCGTGCGGGGTCCGGCGGTAGTAGGTCCACAGGTCGTCGCCGCCGAACACCAGATCCGCCCGTGACCTGCCGTGACGAACGACCTGGTCGAGCACCTCCATCGGGCGGCAAGCCCCCGGTGCGGTGAGCATGAGGGCGAGCGTGGCGTGACTGCCGTTGCGGCACAGCGCGGCGGTGACGGCGTTGGCCGAGTACCAGCCGTCGCCGCTCCGGTCGAGCAGCCCCTCGGCGGAGGCGCAGCGCAGGAAGGTGTCGACGACGTCGGGCCGGACCGCCCCGAGCACGTCGGACACCTCGGCGGCCGTGGTGGGCCCCTCGGCGAGCAGGTCGGGCACGCGCAGGCGCACGAACGCCCCGAGCACGTGGAACCTCCAGTAGCCGCCCAGGAGCGCGTCGACGGCGTCCCCCGCCTCGGCCTCCTCGTGCTGCTCGTGCGCCGCGAGCCCCATGCCACCGCCCCTCCGCCACCGGAATCGAACACCGCCGGAACAGCACACCGCCAGAACAGGACACCGCAGGAACCGGGCACAGCCGGACCGGGCACCGCGCCGAAAGACCTGCCGCTGCGGGGGAATCGTGTGCGGCGGACGCCGCGCCTGCAACGCGGGACACCGGGTTCATCCCTCGGACGAGTGATTGCCTCCGAGGGCGACAGGCGGGCTGGAGTGGCGGGGGGTTGCGCCGTCCGAGGGACAGCGGAATCGGGCAGGTTCAGGTTCCGGCGGCGGGGGTAC
>NZ_JBQGCX010000798.1:0-1745 GCF_052038725.1 Actinosynnema sp. | reverse complement strand
CGGGTCAAGGCTGGCGGTGTTACCGCGGGGGGGGTCCCACTGGGGGGTTTGGGGTGGGCCCACCGGAGGGGGGGGGGGGGTGGTAACCCCCCCCCCCCGGCCCTTTTCGCGCGCCGCGCACCGCCCCCAGGCCCGTGCGCGGGCGGGGTCGGCGCTACTTCGCGGGCACCGCCACCGGGAAGCCGAGCTCGCGGCAGGTCCCCTCGTCGCCGGGGTACACGCCGAGCGAGCCGTGCTCCGGCGACTGCGGCAGCACGAGGACGCAGCGCACCAGGGCGGGCACCGGGGCGTCCGGGGCGCGCCAGCCGCGGACGTTGTCGGTCCAGTACTGCCTGCACACGTCCAGGGCGACGTCGAAGCGGTCGGGGCTGCCCTGGGTCGGGGTGAGCGACGCGGCGGGCACCGGCCGGACCAGGAGGGTCTCCGGCCCCCACGGCTGGCCGTAGCCCGCCATGCTCGCCTTGCTGAAGCAGATCGGGAGCCGGTCGGCGGCGGCGACCGCGGTGGGGTCCACGACCGAGGCGTCCGAGCGGCGGCCCTCGGGGGAGCCCGCCGCGGTGCTGCTGGGCGCCGACCCGGTGTCGGGCGGCGTGGAGCTGGCCGGGGACGGGTCCGGCGCGGTGCTGGACGGGCCCGCGTCCGGGCTGTGCCGCGAGGGGGGCGCGGGCGTGGCCGGGATCGGGTCGCCGCCGCCCGAGCCCTGCTCGACCAGTCCTCCCGCGCTCCCCAGGCCCGACGCGAGCGCCATGATGCCGCCCGCGACCGCCGCGACGCCCGCCATGGCCAGCGCGGGGACCACCCGCTTGCGGCGGCGCAGGGCGTCCGCGCCCTCGCGCTCGATGGCCTCGAAGTCCAGCTCCACCGGGGGTTCGCCCCTCCCGATGGCGTGGTCGAAGAAGTCCTTGCGCACGTTCACCTGCTGCCTCCCGTCCGCTCCGGGGTCCTGGTCGCGAGGGCCGCGTGGTGCGGGCCGAGCGCCTCGCGCAGCGAGTCCAGCCCGCGCGAGCACTGGGACTTCACCGTGCCCTGGGTGATCCCGAGCGCCTTCGCGGTCGCCGCCACGTCGAGGTCGGCGTAGAAGCGCAGGACGATCACGGCCCGCTGCCGGGGCGGCATGGCCTTGAGCGCGGCACGCACCTCGGGGGCGCCGTCCACCTCCTCGTCGCACTGCGCGGCCGGGCGGTCCGGGACCTCGCCCAGCACCTCCTTGCGCCGGGAGGCGCGCTTGGCCTCGTCCAGCGCCAGCCGCGAGATGACCTTGCGCGCGTAGGCCTCCAGGCCGCGCGGCTCGATGCGGTGCCAGTGCTTGTACATGCGCAGGAGGGCCGCCTGCACGAGGTCCTCGGCGCGGCCCCAGTCCCCGCAGATGAGGTACGCGACCCGCCGCCACGGCACCGCCCGCTCACGCGCGATCCGCGTGAAGTCCTGACGATCCACCAGTACGCCTCCCCTGCTGTCACCGGCCTGATACCGGCGGGGGCGGGCATCCGGTTGCTCGACGGGGAGATCTCACTGCGGCGGGGGGTGCGGCTCGGGACAGGCGGCTCCCGGCCCCGGAGACGGGCGTCTGGGATCTCGGACGGCCCGTCCGGGCCCCGGACCGCGGGGCCGGGTCCCGGACGGCGCGCGCGGGCGGCGGAACGGGGCGCGGCCCACCAGCGCGGTTACCAGTCCCCCGCAGCGCCGCGGGGGGCCCGGGAACCGCTGCGGGTCCGGCCGTCCGGGCCTCCGCGGAGGCCGCCCGC
>NZ_JBQGCX010000797.1:0-9287 GCF_052038725.1 Actinosynnema sp. | reverse complement strand
CCGCAGCGCCCGCGTCGAGGAATATGGAGGTAGGAACCTGTGAGCACAGGTAAGGAGTGGCAGATCGCCTGCCGCGACATCGCTTCCCGTCGCCGTGACATGACCGTCTTCGTCAGCCAGGGGCACGTCGTGGTCACCGTGCCGCCCGGCGAGGCCGCCGTGCTCACCCCCCTGGAGGTGGGCAGGCTGCGCGCCGCGCTGCGGGACGCCGTCGTGAACGCCTCCGACGCCCCGGAAGCCTGACCCTCTTCCTACTCACGGGTAGGTAGTGCCACCATCGAGCGATGGGCACCTACTCGGCAGCACGGGCGCTGGCGACCCTGGTCCGCGCGGGCGTGGTGCGCCCGATGCGGCCGGACCGGCTGCTCGGCGTGCTCGGCGCGTACCTGCGCTGGCGCGTCACCCTGCCCTTCGGCTACGCCACCGGCGTGGCGAGGCACCCCGACCGGACCGCGCTGGTGGACGACCTCGGCGCGCTGACCTACGCCGAGGTCGACCTGCGCACGACCCGGCTCGCGGCGGGGCTCGCCGCGCTCGGCGTGCGCGGTGACCAGCGGGTCGCCGTGCTGTGCCGCAACCACCGGGGGTTCGTGGAGACCGTCACGGCGTGCGCGAAGCTCGGGGCCGACGTGGTCCTGCTCAACAGCGGGCTGAGCCCGGCGCGGCTCGTGGCGGTGCTGCGGGAGCAGGAACCGGTGGCGCTGGTGGCCGACGCCGAGTTCGACGGAGCGCTGCGCGACGCGCCCAGCGGGATCATCCGCGTCACGGCCTGGCCGGAGGACGGCGGGAGCGCGGACGACGCGGGCGACGCGGGAACGGGGAACACCAAGGCTGAGGACGCGAGGGCTGGGAACGCGGGGCCCGGGGACGCGAGGGCTGGGGACGCGGGGCCCTGGGACGCGGGCAGGAACGCGGGAAACGCGGGAACCGGGCACGTGGACGGGAACGCGCGGGCCGGGAGCGTGGGCAGGACTGCGCAGGCCGAACAGGTGGGCGGAATCGCGCGGGCCGGGCACGCGGGTGGAAGTGCGCGGGCCGGCCACGGGAACGGGCCCGCGGAGGCGGGTGGCGCGGCGCCAGGCGGCCTGCCCGGCGGAACCCGCGACCACCCCCGCACCACCCTCGACGACCTGCGCGCCACCACCACGCCCCTCCCCGCCCGCACGAGCCGCAGTCACGTCGTCGTGCTCACCTCCGGCACCTCGGGCCCCGCGAAGGGCGCCCGTCGCCCCGAGCCGCCGAGTCTCGCGCCCGCCGCGGCGCTGTTCTCGCGCATCCCCCTGCGGCACGGCGACGTCTGCGCGATCCCCGCCCCGCTGTTCCACACCTGGGGCTTCGCCGCGTTCCAGCTCGCCCTCGTGCTCGGCGGCACGCTCGTCCTGCGCCGCCACCCGACCCCGGAGGCCCTGGCCCAGGACCTGCGCGGGTGCGACGCCCTGTTCACCGTCCCCGTCCAGCTCCAGCGCCTCCTGGAGGTGAACGGCCCCCTCCCCTCCCCCAGGGTGATCGCGTCCAGCGGTTCCGCGCTGCCGCCGCGCGTGGTCCGGGACTGCCTGCGCCGCACCGGTCCCGCGCTGCACAACCTCTACGGCTCCACCGAGGTCTCCTGGGTCACCGTCGCCCGCCCCGACGAGCTGGCCGCGCACCCGACCACCGCCGGAAGACCACCGCCCGGCACCGTCCTGGAGATCCTCGACGAGCGCGGCGACCCCGTTCCCCCCGGCGAGACCGGTCGGATCTTCGCGGGCAACGCCATGCTGTTCGACGGCTACACCCACGCCGAGAGCCGCGACCGGGTGCGTGGGCTCCTGCCCACCGGGGACCTCGGCCGGGTCGTCGACGGGCTGCTGTTCGTCGTCGGCCGGGACGACGAGATGGTCGTCTCCGGCGGCGAGAACGTCCACCCCTCGGCGGTCGAGGACGTGATCTCCGCTATGCCCGGCGTGCGCGAGGTGGCCGTGGTGGGCGTGCCGGACGAGCGGTTCGGGCAGCGGCTGGTGGCCCACGTGGTCAAGGACGACGACGGCCCGACCGAGGAGGCGGTGCTGGCGCGGGTGCGGGCGGAGCTCGCCCGGTTCGCCGTGCCGCGCGCCGTCGTCTTCCGCCCGGAACTGCCCCGCAACGCCACCGGCAAGGTCCTCAAGCGCGAACTCGGAGCGTGATCGGGCGGAACTCGGGGGTGAGCGCGCGCCGCCATGTGTGCCATGCTCCGCGAGGACGTTTGCCTCCCCTGCGTCCCAGGGCCGCGAACCGCTGCCGCGGGCCGCGGTGCCACCGAGCGAACGGAGCTTGACGATGGTTGTTAACTCTCTCCGCAGGATCCTCGCGGTCGCCGCTCTCTGCGCGTCCTTCGGCGTGGTCGCGGCCGTCGCGGCGAGCGCGAGCCCCGCGGTCAACGCCTCCGCGATCGAGGACACCTTCACCCCGCCCTACTCCATCGAGCCCTGAGCACCCGCTCACCGGCCGGGGTCGTGTGACGCGACCCCGGTCCTTCGGGCACAGTGAGTGAGTGAGCACCGACGTGTTGCGCCTGCGCGCGCCCCGGAACCGGGTCAGCCGCAGGGCGATCACCCTCTGGACCCTGGACGCGGCGATCGGGTGGCTGGTGCTGCTGGCGATCCAGCTGGTCCCCTACTTCCTGGTGTCGGACGCGTCGACGTGGCAGACCGCTGGCCTGGTGGCCACGGTCGTCGTGGGCGTGGCGCACACGCTGGTGATGCCCCGGTGGCGGTACCGCGTGCACCGCTGGGAGGCCACGCCGGAGGCGGTGTACACGCTGTCCGGCTGGTTGACCCAGGAGTGGCGGATCGCGCCGGTCTCGCGCATCCAGACCGTGGACACCAAGCGCGGGCCGCTCCAGCAGCTGCTGCGCCTGTCGACGGTGACGGTGACCACGGCGTCGGCGGCGGGGCCGGTGGAGATCGCCGGTCTGGACCACGCCGAGGCGGTCCGGCTGGCCGAGGAGCTGACCTCGACGACGCAGGCCACGCCGGGTGACGCGACGTGACGACGCCGGACGAGCGCGGGCAGGCGACCCCCATCCCCGTGCCGGAGACCTGTGCGCCGCAAGCCGAAGCGCCCCGGACGCCGATGCCTCAAGCCCCGGCGGTCCAGCCCGACCACCCGCTCCCCGCCTACCCCACCGCCCCCGAGCTGAACGACGAGCTGGTCGTCGACTGGCACCGGCTGGACGCGCGCATGGTCGTGGTCCGCCCGCTCAACGAGATCCTCGGCCTGGTCCCGGTGCTGATCGGCCTGCTGGTCCTGGGCAACGGCGACGGCTGGCGGGTCGGCATCAGCATCGCCGTGGTGGTCCTGATCATCGCGCTGGGCGTGCTGAACTGGATCACCACCCGCTACCGGATCACCCCGGAGCAGGTCGAGCTGCGCACCGGCCTGTTCGTGCGCAAGCGCCTGGCGGTGCCGCGCGACCGCATCCGCAGCGTCGACCTGACCGCGAAGCTGGGCCACCGCCTGTTCGGCCTGTCCGCCGTCAGGCTGGGCACGGGCAGCCGCGACCAGCCCGGTGAGGACGGCCTGACGCTGGACGCGGTCACGTCGGCGGAGGGCGAGCGGTTGCGCGTGCTGCTGCTCGACCACGCCCCGCGGACCGGGCGGTCGCCCGACGGGGGCCCGCGCCCGGTGGAGCCGGGCACGACGCTGGCCGAGCTGGACACCCGCTGGCTGCGCTACGCCCCGCTGACCCTGTCCGGCCTGGTCGGCATCGGCGCGCTGTTCGGCGTGGTGGTGAACTTCGCCCGCGAGCTGGACATCGAGGTGCTGGACCCGGCGGTGGACGCCGCGCACTGGGTGGTCGGGCAGCCGCTCGCGCAGACGATCGCGGTGTCGGTGCTGGTGGTGGCGGTGCTGTCGACGCTGGGCGCGCTGCTGCTGTACGTGCTCCAGTTCTGGGGCTACCGGCTGACCCGCGAGCCGGACGGCACGGTCCGGGTGCGGCGGGGGCTGCTGACGACGCGCTCGGTGTCGCTGGCGGAGCAGCGGCTGCGCGGCGTGGAGGTGCAGGAGGCGCTGCTGCTGCGGGCCGGTCGCGGCGCGAAGGCGGTCGCGGTGACCACGGGGTTGGGCCGCAAGGGCGAGAGCAGCCTGCTGCTGCCGCCCGCCCCGCGCGCCGAGGCGCACCGGGTGACGAGCGAGGTGCTGCGGGTCGAGGTCCCGCCGACGACCGCGCCGCTGCGCGGGCACCCGGCCGCGGCGCTGCGCAGGCGGGTGGTGCGCGCGGTGGGACCGGCGCTGGTGCTGGTGGCCGCGCTGGTGGTGTGGGCCCCGTCGTGGGCGTGGCAGGCGGCGCTGCCGCTGGTGCCGCTGGCCGCGCTGGTGGGCTGGGACCGCTACCGCTCGCTCGGGCACGCGCTGACCGACCGCTACCTGGTGGTGCGGTCGGGTTCGCTGCTGCGGGAGACGGTGGCGCTGCAGCGCACCGGGATCATCGGTTGGCGGGTGCGCCGGACGTTCTTCCAGCGCCGCGCGGGCCTGGTGACCGTGGTGGCCACGACGGCGGCGGGCGACGGGCACTACGCCGTGGTGGACGTCGGCGAGGCGGACGGCCTCGCCGTCGCCGACGAGGCCGTCCCTGACCTGCTCAGGCCGTTCTTGCTGCGCCCGTGAACTGCTTGAGCAGCACCACGGCGGCGGCGGACACGAGCGTGCCGACCACCAGGGACAGCAGGAACTGCAGCGGCCCGCCGATGAAGCCGATCACGAACAGGCCGCCGTGCGGCGCGCGCAGCGTCGCGCCGAGGCCCATGGACATCGCGCCGGTGACGGCGGAGCCGAGCATCAGCGGCGGGATGACCCGCAGCGGGTCGGCGGCGGCGAACGGGATCGCGCCCTCGGTGATGAACGACGCGCCGAGCAGCCACGCGGCGCGCCCGTTCTCCCGCTCGACCGGGGTGAACAGGGCGCCGCGCACGGCCGTGGCCAGCGCGAGCGCGAGCGGCGGCACCATGCCCGCGGCCATCACGGCGGCCATGATCTCCAGCGACGCCTGGGCGCCGGTGGTGAGGCCGCCGATGGCGAAGGTGTAGGCGGCCTTGTTGACCGGGCCACCCATGTCGAACGCCATCATCAGGCCGAGCAGGGCGCCGAGCAGGACGGCGCTGGTGCCGGTGAGCCCGCCGAGCCAGTCGGTCAACCCGGTCGTCGCCGCCGCGACCGGCTTGCCCACCACCAGGTACATGAGGATGCCGACGGCGGCCGACCCGAGCAGCGGGTAGACCACGACCGGCATGACCCCGGCCATCCACTTCGGCACCTTGATCCGCTTGAGCCCCAGCACGACGGCGCCCGCGAGGAGACCCGCGACGAGGCCGCCGAGGAAGCCCGCGCCGGTCGCCGAGGCGACCGCGCCGCCGACGAAGCCGGGCGCGATGGCGGGCCGGTCGGCCATGGCGAACGCGATGAAGCCCGCGAGCACCGGCACCAGGAACCCGAACGCGAGCGCGCCGGTCTGCTGGCTGAGCGCGCCCCAGCTGGCGGCGCTGGCCGGGTCGAAGTGCTCGGTGACGGGCGGCGCGTCGGTGACGTCGTAGCCGCCGAGGGCGAAGCCGAGCGCGATGAGCAGACCGCCCGCCGCGACGAACGGGATGAGGTAGCTGACGCCGGTCATCAGCCACTGGCGCAGCCGGGTGCCGAACCCGTCGCCGGGCTTGGCCTTGCTGGTCAGCGCGGGTTCGGCCGGGTCGGCGGCGGGTTCCCGCTCGCCCTCGGCGGCTGCGGCCCTTGCCTGCTCCAGCAGCCCGGCGGCGCCGCTGATGGCCTGCTTGACGCTCGCCTCCACCACCGGCAGCCCGGCGAACCGCTCCCGGCCGGACACCGCGACGTCGGCGGCCAGGATGACCGCGTCGGCCGAGGCGATGACCTCCTCGGGCAGCGGGTCGGACCCGGCGGAGCCCTGCGTCTCGACGGTGATCTCGTCGCCGGACGCCTTCGCCGCCTGCTCCAGGGACTCGGCGGCCATGTAGGTGTGCGCGATGCCCGTGGGGCACGCGGTGATCGCGACGAACCTCACGGCGCGACCTCGGTCCGGACGTAGGCCGCCAGCTGCTCGGCGTCGGTGGCCTCGCGCAGGGTGGTGGTGAACTCGGCGCGCACCAGCCTGCGGGCGAGCGCGGCGAGCACCTTCATGTGGTCGGTGCCGCCGCCCTCGGGCGCGGCGATCAGGAACACCAGGTGCGCGGGGCCGTCCGGGGCGCCGAAGTCGACGCCCGCCGCGCTGCGGCCGAACGCGAGCGTGGGCGCGGTGACGGCGGCCGAGCGGCAGTGCGGGATGCCGATGCCGCCTTCCAGGCCCGTGGGCATCTGCGCCTCGCGGGCGGCGACGTCGGCGAGGAACTGGTCCAGGTCGGTGACGCGGCCCGCCGCCACGAGCCGCTCCGCGAGGGCGCGCACGACCGCCTCGCGCGAGGTCGGCGCGAGGTCGAGTTCGACCAGTTCGGCTGTGATGAGTTCGGTCATGGTGCGCCTCCGCTGAGGGTGAGGTTCTCGTCGACGTCGACGAGGCGCACCGCGTCCGGGTGCACCTCGGTGGGGCCGGGCATCCGGCTTCCCTCGGCGGCCACCGCCGCCGTGCCGTAGGCGACCGCGGCGCGCAGCGCGTCCGGTCCGCCGCCGCCGGCGCGCAGGAACCCGGCGAGCGCCGCGTCCCCGGCGCCGACCGTGCTGCGGACGGTGGTGGGCGGGGCGATCGCGTGGTGCGCGCCTCGGGGGTCGACCAGCAGCGCGCCGTGCGCGCCGAGGGTGACCAGCACCGCGCCGACGCCGGCGGCGAGCAGCGCGCGCGAGACGCCGAGGACCGCGCCGAGCGTGGGCAGCTCCGCGCCCGCCAGCTCGGCCAGCTCGGCGTGGTTGGGGGCGAGCAGGTCGACGGGGCCCGCGTGGGCGAGCGGCGCGCCGGAGCTGTCGACGGCGACGCGCGCCCGGCCGGAACCGGCGGCGAGGCGGGCGTACAGGTCGGCGGGCGCGCCGGGCGGCAGGCTGCCGCAGCACACCAGCCAGTCGGCGTCCGCGCACAGCCGCGCGGACTGCCCGACGAGCGCGTCGACCTCGGCGGGCGACAGCTCGGGACCGGGTTCGTTGATCTTGGTGGTGGTGCCGTCCGCCTCGACCAGCGCGGTGTTGGCGCGGGTGTGCCCGGCCACGGGAACGGGGACGGCGGGGACCTCGCCGAGCAGGTCGAGCAGGAGCCGCCCGGACGCGCCGCCCACCGGCAGCAGGGCCACGGCGTCCGCGCCCGCGGCGGTGAGCGCGCGGGCCACGTTGACGCCCTTGCCTCCGGGCTCCAGGCGCACGGACGAGGCGCGCAGCACCTCGCCCCTGGTGAGCGCGCCGATTGCGGCGGTGCGGTCCAGGCTGGGGTTGGGGGTGACGGTGACGATCACGCCAGCACCACCGAGGGGCCCTCGGCCTCCAACTCGCGCGCCGCCGCCCGGTCGAGGCCGCTGTCGCTGATCAGGACATCCAGGTCGGAGAGCTTGGCGAACCGGCTGAGCTGGTCGGTCCCGTGCTTGCCGTGGTCGGCCAGCAGCACGCGCCTGCGCGCGGCGGAGACCATCGCGGTCTTCACGGCGGCCTCCGCGAGGTCGGGGGTGGTGCAGCCGCGCTGGGCGGAGAACCCGTTGGCTCCGAGGAACACCACGTCCACGAGCAGCCCTTCGAGCGCGTCCAGCGCCCAAGACTCGACGGCGGCGAGGGTGGCCCCCCTGACCCGGCCGCCGAGCAGGTGCAGGGTCGCGTTGGGGCGGGCGGCGACGGCGGTGGCGATGGGCACCGAGTTGGTGATGACGGTCAGCTCCCGGTCGGTCGGCAGGAGCGCGGCGAGGCGGGCGGTGGTGGTGCCCGCGTCCAGCAGGACCGAGCCGCGCTCGGGCAGGTGGTCCAGCGCGGCGCGGGCGATGCGGTCCTTCTCGGCGGCGTTGGTGCGGTCGCGCTGGGCGACGCCCGGTTCGACGTCGAGCCGGTCGACGGCGACCGCGCCGCCGTAGACCCGGCGGACCAGGCCCTGGCGCTCCAGGACGCCCAGGTCGCGCCGGATGGTCTCGGGGGCGACGCCGAGCTCCTCGGCCATGTCGCTGACGTCGACCCTGCCGTCCCGCCGCGCCCGCTGCGCCAGCAGGGCGTGCCGCTCCGCCGCGTACATGCCCGTTTACCTCCGTTGTTGCCCGTTGCTACGCGATTCTGCTCGCAATCGCGCCGCAAGCAATGGGCCGTTCGGGTGAAAGCAAACCGAATCGGGCATCACCCGGCAGAGCGGAACGTGGTCCGGTAACCGCTCGGGGACACCCCGAGCGCGGCGGCGAACCGCTGGCGCAGCGCGGCGCCGGTGCCGAACCCGGCGTGCCTGGCGACCTGGTCCACCGGCAGGTCCGTGGTCTCCAGCAGCCTGCGCGCCCGGTCCACCCGCTGCCGCAGCAGCCACTCGCCGGGGCTCGCGCCGGTCTCCTCCCGGAAGCGCCGGGTGAACGTGCGCACGCTCATCCGCGCCCGCCCGGCCAGCGCGCGCAGGTCCAGCGGCTCGTCGAGGTGCTCCAGCGCCCACGCGCGCACGGGCGCGGTCGACGCGTCCCCGGTGACCGGCAGCGGGCGGTCGATGAACTGGGCCTGGCCGCCCGGCCGCCACGACGGCACCACGCTGCGCCTGGCCGCCCGGTTCGCGACCTCGCTGCCGTGGTCGGCGCGCACCACGTGCAGGCACAGGTCGATGCCCGCCGCCACGCCCGCCGAGGTGAGCACGTCGCCGTCGTCCACGAACAGCACGCCGGGGTCCAGCTCGACACGGGGGAACAGCAGGCGGAACTCCTCGGCGTGCAGCCAGTGCGTGGTGGCGCGCCTGCCGTCGAGCAACCCGGCCGCGGCGAGCGCGAACGCGCCGGTGCAGATGGACATCACGCGCGCTCCCCGCGCCGACGCCGCCCGCAGCGCCTGACCGACCCCGTCGGGCAGCTCGCCCCGGTCGATCAGCGCGCGGTCGTGCACGCCGGGCACCACGACGGTGTCCGCCTCGCCGAGCAGGTCAAGGCCCCGGTCGGCGGGGACGGAGACCCCGGAGGCGGCGACCACCGGCGCCCCGCCGGGGGTGCACACGTCGACCCGGTAGAGCCGCCGGTCGGCCGCGTCGCGGGCGCCGCCGAGGATCTGGCCGGGGACGCCGAGGTCGAACGCGACCACGTCCGGCAGCACGAGCAGGACAACGCGGTGGGGTGGCATGGCCGGATGTTTGCACATGATGGCCCACCGGCCACTTCTGCGGGCGCGCCAGGGGAGCGCACGCT
>NZ_JBQGCX010000796.1:0-13800 GCF_052038725.1 Actinosynnema sp. | reverse complement strand
GCGCTTGGGGGCGGGGGACGCTGGGCTGACCTGCGCTGGGGACGGGGGCGGCTGGGGCGGACGTGTGTTTGGGGGCGGGGGATGGGGCTGACCTGCGCTTGAGGGTGGGGGACGCTGGGGCGGCTGGGGCGGATGTGTGTTGGGGAGTAAGGGCAACCAGGCCCGATGTGCGTTGGGGGCGGGTGGGAGAGGGGCGTTGCGGTCGCGCGGTGGTCAGGGGGAGGTGTGCACGAGGGGGTGGGTTGTCCTTTTTGGGGTTCCGGAAGCTCGCTCGCTCGCTTCCGGGGAACCACCCACCCCACCAGTTCGTGTGAGGGGGGAGGTCTGGGGGCGAACGTGGTCGAGCAGGTGGGCAGGGGCAGCGGGAAGGTCGAGGTCGACGCCCGCTGGTTGGAGCTGTACGCGCGGCGGGTCGGTGAGGCCGCCGACGAGCTGGGGAAGGCGCGCGACGAGCTGCGCTCGGGGCCGACGCTCACCACGGCGTTCGGCGACCTCGGGCGCTCCCTGCGCAGCGCCGAGTCCTACCGGCGCGCCGCCGAGGTGCTGAACCAGCAGCTCGACCGGGCCTGCGGGACGCTCGGCTCGGCGGCCGAGGGGCTGGCCGCGGTGGCCGACAGCTACGGCGGGCAGGACGAGGAAGTGGTGGCGATGCTCCGCGCCGTCGAGCGGCAGCAGGGCTAGCGGGAGGACCGGGGATGGCGCGCGAGGACGGCCACCAGATCGCCGCGAGGATCGAGCCGGAGCTGGACTACCTGTCCGGCATCAGCCGCAGGCTCGGCGCGCGCGACCTGGTCGAGGAGTACTTCCAGCCCGTCGTGGGCCAGTGGGCCGACCTGCACGCGGAGGCGGAGCGCTGGCGCCGTGCCGGGCTCGTCGCCGAGCACGTCACCCGCGACCTGACCAAGCCGCTGGGCAAGCTCGACTCGGCCTGGCAGGGCGCGGACGCCGAGTCGTTCGTCCGGCACATGCAGCAGGTCGGGCTGGCCGGGCACGACCTGTCCGACGCCATGAACGTCATGGGCGACGCGCTCGACGCGACCGCCGACGGGGTGCGCGGGGCCGTGGAGGAGATGGCCTCGCTGTTCGCCGACGCGGCGGAGGCGGTGTCGGCCGCCGCCGCGCTCCCGGTGGACGGGGACCGCAGGGCGCTCCAGCACCTGGAGGAGCTGCGCGACCCGGCCCGCGAGCTGCACGAGTCGGTGCGGGACATGCTGGAGGGGTTCCTGCGGCTGTGCGACTCGGTGTCCGGCGAGGGCGCGGACGGGTTCGCGGAGGTGCGGATGGACCACCGGTTCCCCGAGCAGGACTGGACGTCGTCGACGCTCGCGGGGAAGAAGACCGCCCCGGACGCCGCAGAGACCGGGAAGGCGGCCGAAAAGGCCGCTGAGGAGCCCGCTGAGCCCGTCGCGGAGGCCGGGACGGGGAAAGCCTCGTCCGGCGGTGGTGGCGCGGTGGGCGCCGGTTCCGGCGGTGGTGGCTCGGTGAGCGGCCTCGGTGGCGGCGGCGGCTCCGTCCCGCTGGGGCCCGCGCCGGGCTCCGGGGGCTCCCACGGGCAGCTGCAGCCCGGCGGCTACAGCGCCGTCGCCGAGCAGGGCGGCGGCCCGGCCACCAGGACCGCGGCGGCTGCGGGCGGCGGAGGAGCCGGTGCGGCGGGCGGCGCGGGCGGCATGGGGATGATGGGCGGCGGCATGATGGGCGGCGCTCCCGGCGGCCAGCAGGGCGGCGAGAAGGAGCACAAGTCCAAGTTCCGGCTCACCGGCACCATCGAAGAGGTCTACGGGAAGCCGAAGCGGAGCGCGCCGCCGGTGCTCGGCGAGGACTGACCCGGTTGGCGGAGCGGTGTCGGCCGCTGCGGGAAAATTCACCACAACCGCTTCGGCTTGCCGAAGGAAAGTTCCACCCCTTGGGGCGATCAATACCGCCAGCAGTGGGTGTCGCTGTCACCACGCGTGTCGAAAAACCCCCTTCACGAGAAAAGGGCCGTCGGGAGGAACTCCTCCCGACGGCCCTTTTCCGCTGTCGTGTCAGAAAGCCGACTTCACCGGTTTCCGCTCCCGGTTCCGGCCCACCGTGTGGACGACGAACAGGGTCAGCAGCAGCGCCCCCACCCCGATCCCGGTGCCCGCCAGCGCCACGATCATCGGCGTCCTGCTCGGCGGGGCCCCGGTGTTCAGGTCGGTGAAGATCTGCTCCGGGTTCTCCGGCTTCGCCCCCGCCTGCTCCAGCGGCAGCTCGGCCGTCAGCGCGGCGATCGGGTTCACCATGCCCGCGCCCACCTTGTGGTCGCTGCCACCGGGGTTGCCGGGGTGCTGGGCCGTCGACTTGATCCGGTCCATCACCTGGTGCGCGTTCAGCTCGGGGAAGCGCTCGCGCACCATCGCGACCACGCCCGCCACGTACGGCGCGGCGAAGCTGGTGCCCTGGATGCGCGCGGCCTGGCCGTTCTGGTCCACCGTCGCGTTGGTCAGGCCGCTGCCCGCCGGGTCCAGCGTGACGATGTCCTCGCCGGGCGCCGCGACGCTCACCCACGGGCCCCACACCGAGAAGGACGACACCCCGCCCTGCTGGCTCATGGACGCCACCGACAGCACGTCGTCGGCGTACCAGGGCGGCGAGGCGACGACCTTGACCGTCTCGGGGTCCGCGTTGTCGTTCTGGCTCGCGCACCCGCTGGACTTGCTGTTCGGGTCGCTCGCCACCAGGTTGCCCGCCGCCGTGACGATGACGGCGTCCTTGGTGTTGACCGCCCAGTCGATCGCGGCCTGGAGCTGCTTCTCCTGGGCGCTGGAGCCGTTCGGGTTCGGCGTCTCGCACGCGGTCAGCGAGATGTTGATGACGTCCGCGCCGTCCTCGGCGGCCTTCACGATGGCGCGGGCCAGCGTGCCCACCTTGCCCGCCGTGGGCCTGCTGTCCTGCTTGGCGGGGTCGTCGAACTTGTAGTGCGCGCTGGTCTGCCGGTAGGCCAGGATCTGCGCTTCCGGCGCGGCCCCGACGAAGCCCGTCTCCGGGTCCCGCCCGGCCGCCGCGACGCCCGCCACCTCGGTGCCGTGGCCGTCGCAGTCGACCGCGCCGTTGCCCTCGTTCTTGCCGACGTAGTCGCCGCCCGCCTGGACCCGGCCCTCCAGCCTGGGCTGCTTGCCGTTCACGCCGGTGTCGATGACGGCCAGCTTGATGCCCCTGCCGGTGGCGAAGCGGTGCGCCTCCTCCAGCCGCAGCTGCATCTGGCCCCACGGCTTCTCGGCGATCTTCTGGTTGCCGGTGCTGGAGGTGATGCAGGACAGGTGCTGCTTGTAGTCCACGTCCGGGCTGGCCGCGCCGACGGCCGGTCGCGCGCCCTTGTCCAGCGGCGGCGGCTGCGAGTTCGGCGCCTTCTTGGTGGTGCTGCTCGGCGCGCTGCTCGACGGGCTGCCGCTCCCCGCGGGCTGGGCGAGCGCGCCCGGCGCGGTGAGCAGGGTCATGGCCACGGCCGTGACCGCCGCGGCCCTGCGGGTCGTGCGTCGCATGGTCACCAACCTCAGGCCGGGAGGAGCTGGCGCATGACCACGTACATGTCCATGACGGCGAGCGCCAGCGGGAGCACGGCCGCGATCAGGATGGCCTCCAGCACGTCCACGGTGCGGCGCAGCACCGGGGAGAACTTCTGCTGCGGGAAGATCACGCCGAGCACCAGCGACACCGCGCCGACCAGGATCAGCGCGCCGAAGACGAACAGCAGCCGGTCGCCGGGCGAGGACTGCACCAGCCAGCCGACCAGCACGCCCGCGCCCGCGAACATGCCGCTCACCAGCAGCGCGACCGCCTGGGCCCCGTTGGCGTAGGCCCGGCCGCGCAGCAGCAGCACGAGGGTGACCACGATCGCCAGGATCGGGCCGAACACCGTGCCGTCACCGGCGGCGATGACCGCGAACAGCGCCGCGACGCCGCCGCAGCCGATGATCATGCCGGTCAGGTACTCGTGGGCGTTCGCCGTGCGCCGCTCGATGACCGCGTACTCCGGGAAGCCGGTGTCCTCCTTCAGGTCCTCCGCGTTCGTGGGGACCATGGGGAGGGGCAGCTTCGCGAGCTGGATGGTCAGCCTGGGCAGCGCGGACAGCGCGGCCAGGCTCACCGCCGAGGTGGCGGCGGCGATGCCGACCATCGGGTGCTCGACGAACAGCCCGATCAGGAACGCCACCGCGCTCAGCGCGCCCGCCGTGGCCGCGGCGATGAACACCGTGATGCCCCGGCCGATGAGCAGGATCGCCACCGAGGCGAAGATCAGCACCAGCACGCTGGCCAGCAGCAGGTTCGCCATGCCCACCGGGCCGGGGACCGCGTAGAGCCCGGCCACGTAGGCCATGGGCAGGCTGCCCGCCGCGACGATCAGCACGCCCGTTCCGGTCGCCGAGTAGGACCGCGCCACGACCGTGCCCGCCGCGATCGCGACGATGGCCGCGATGCCCGCGCTGATGGCGGCGGCCAGGCTCGTGCCACCGCCCACCGGGCCCGCCATCAGCACCGCGACGGCGGCGGCGGCGAGGCCGAGCGCGCCCGCGATGTGGCCGTACTTGCGGGCGGTCTCCTTGGTCCACGGCCGGTAGCTGTCCGGGTCGGACTCCGCGATCGCGTCGACGACGTCGTCGTACAGCGGAGGGGGAGGGTTCTCGTTGCGCTTGCGCAGCTGAAGCAGCTCGCCGTCCACGACCCCCAGCGACGCCAGCGTGCGGCCGGGGTCGAGCGGGCTGTCGCCCAGCTTCGCCAGGCACCACCCGCCGTGGCGCACGCCACCGTCGGGCGTCGCCTCCTTGGCCATGTCGAGCAGCATCGGCAGCAGGTCGGCCACCGCGACGTCGGCGGGAAGCGCGACGTCGATACGCGTTCGCGGCGCCACCACCGTCACCCGGCTGAACACCGTCGTACCGGTCGCCACCAGCGCCCCCTAATTCCTGGAAGAGTGTGTGCTTGCGGGTCGCCCGACCCTATTCGGCGACCTCGACGCCGACCGGGCGGCCCCAAGTATGGCCCCAGCGGTCCCACCCGTAGGTCGCTTCGGGTGAAGCCGTTGCCGGTTGTTTTCCCGGACCCACCGACGTGGCGCGCCGTGATGCGCCATAGTGTCGGTTGCCGGTCGGCCGGGCGTCAGCGCCCGTGGTCTGGGCCGAAGAGCCCGTGCCAGGCGATGGTCTTACTAGTTGTGTGAGGTGCCTGTTCGGTGAGCACGCTGCAGTTCAAGCGCATGGCGCGCCTCGCTGCGCCCCGGCCGCCCGGCGGTGAGGTCCACCTCGAACCGCCGCCCGAGGTGCCCCGCGTCATCCCCGGCAACATCATGATGAAGGCGATGCCCGTCGTCATGATCATCTCGTCCGTGGGCATGATGGCGCTGATGTTCACGTACAGCAATCGGAGCCCGGCGGCGATGATCATGCCGGGGATGATGCTGGTGTCGACCATCGGCATGATGGCCAGCGGCATGGGCTCGGGGAAGGGCCAGAAGAAGGCCGAGATGAACGAGGACCGCAAGGACTACCTGCGGTACCTCGGCCAGATGCGCGACCGCGCGCGCGAGGCCGCCGACGAGCAGCGCGCCGAGCGCGAGTGGGTCCACCCCGACCCGCAGATGCTCTGGTCGCTCGCCACCACGCGGCGCATGTGGGAGCGCAGGCAGTCCGACCCGGACTTCTGCCACCTGCGCGCGGGCCGCGGCTCGCAGCGGCTGGCCACCCGGCTCGTCCCGCCGCAGACCGGCCCCGTCGAGGAGCTGGAGCCCATCGCGACCCTGGCGCTGCGCCGCTTCGTGCGCGCCCACTCGCTGGTGCCGGACCTGCCCATCTCGATCGCGCTGCGCGGCTTCGCCGCCGTCGGCCTGATCGGCGAGGTCAACGAGAAGCGCGGCCTCGCCCGCGCCCTCATCGCGCAGATGGCGACCTTCCACTCGCCCGACGACCTGCTCATCGCGGTCGTCACCACCGGCCGCACCAAGGCCGAGTGGGAGTGGGCGAAGTGGCTGCCGCACGTGCAGCACCCGTCGATCGTCGACGGCATCGGCCAGCTGCGCATGATGGCCAGCTCGCTCGCCGAGGTCGAGGCGATGCTGGACGAGCAGCTGCGCGAGCGCCAGCGGTTCACCCGCAACGCCCCGCCGCCCAGCGACCAGCCGCACATCGTCATCGTCATCGACGACGGCGACGTGACCAGGGAGGAGCAGATCCTCCTGGAGGAGGGCCTGGTCGGCGTCACCCTGCTCGACCTGTCCGAGTCCCTGGGCAACCTGACCGCCCGGCGCGGCCTGCGCCTGGTGATCGAGGACGGCAAGCTCGGCGCCCGCAGCGCCAGCGGCGTCGAGTGGTTCGGCGGCCCGGACTCGCTCAGCATCACCGAGGTCGAGGCGCTGGCCCGCAGGCTCTCCCCGTACCGCATCGGGGGCATGGGCGACGCGGGCGGCGACACCGAGGACCCGCTGTCGGCCAACCCGGCCCTGCTGGAGCTGCTCGGCATCCCCGGCGACCCGATGACCTTCGACGTGCAGCAGGCCTGGCGCCCGCGCCCCATGCACGACCGGTACCGCGTGCCGTTCGGCATCGGCGAGTTCGGCCAGGCCGTCGAGCTGGACATCAAGGAGGCGGCCGAGAACGGCATGGGCCCGCACGGCCTGTGCATCGGCGCCACCGGTTCCGGCAAGTCCGAGTTCCTGCGCACCCTCGTGCTCGGCCTGCTGGCCACGCACTCGTCGACCGCGCTCAACATGATCCTGGTCGACTTCAAGGGCGGTGCGACGTTCCTCGGCCTGGACGACGCGCCGCACGTCGCCGCCACGATCACCAACCTGGCGGGCGACCTGACCCTCGTCGACCGCATGAAGGACGCGATCGCCGGTGAGGTGTCCCGCCGCCAGGAGGTCCTGGCGAAGGGCAACTACAAGAACGTCTGGGACTACGAGAAGGCCCGCGAGAACGGCGCCGACCTCGACCCGCTGCCCGCGCTGTTCATCTGCATCGACGAGTTCTCCGAGATGCTGACGGCCAAGCCGGACTTCATCGACATCTTCCTCCAGATCGGCCGCGTCGGCCGGTCGCTGCAGATGCACATGCTCCTGGCGTCGCAGCGCCTGGAGGAGGGCAAGCTGCGCGGCCTCGACACGTACCTGTCGTACCGGATCGGTCTGAAGACCTTCTCCCCGGCGGAGTCGCGCGCCGCGATCGGCGTCCCCGACGCCTACGAGCTGCCGCCCATCCCCGGTTCCGGCTACCTGTCGGTGCAGGGCTCCGGCCTGATCCGGTTCAAGGCGCTGTACGTGTCCGGCCCCTACCGCCCGGCGGGCATCCAGGTGGCGGGCCCGGCGGCCCCGGTGAGCAGCGACAAGCGCCCCCGGTACTTCGTGCCCGACTACATCGAGATCCCCAAGGAGCCCGAGCGGCCCAAGCCGCAGGTGGTCGAGGTCAAGAAGGAGCAGGAGGACAAGAACGAGGAGAGCGAGCTCGAGGTCATCGTCCGCAGGCTCAAGCACCAGGGCCCGGACGCCCACGAGGTGTGGCTGCCGCCGCTGAACGAGCCGCCGACCCTCGACGCGATCCTCCCGCCGCTCCAGCAGACCGACGACCGGGGCCTGTGCGCGCCCGGCTACCCCGCGAACGGCAGGCTCGCCGTGCCGCTGGGCGTGGTCGACAAGCCGTTCGAGCAGCGGCGCGACGACCTGTGGGCGGACTTCTCCGGCGCGGCCGGTCACGGCGCGATCGTCGGCGGCCCGCAGTCCGGCAAGTCGATGATGCTCCGCACCCTGATCACGTCGATGGCGCTGACCCACACGCCCGAGGAGGTGCAGTTCTACTGCCTCGACCTCGGTGGTGGCACGCTCGCCTCGCTGGAGCGGCTGCCGCACGTCGGTGGCTTCGCCTCCCGGCTCGACGTGGACAAGGCGCGCCGCATGGTCGCCGAGCTGACCGGTCTGATCGCCGAGCGCGAGCTGCGGTTCCGGGCGCAGGGCATCGACTCGATGGTCGAGTTCCGCAACCGCAGGCGCCGGGGCGAGATCCGCGACGACGACTTCGGCGACGCGTTCCTCATCGTCGACGGCTGGATGAACTTCCGGCAGGAGTTCGAGGCGCTGGAGCCGATGGTCCAGGCGCTCGCCGCGCAGGGCCTGTCCTACGGCGTGCACCTCGTCGTCGCGGCCAACCGGTGGGCCGAGATCCGGCCCGCGATGAAGGACCTCCTGGGCACCCGCCTGGAGCTGCGGCTCGGCGACCCGAGCGAGTCCGACGTGGACCGCAAGGTCGCCGTCAACGTCCCGCCCGGTCGCCCCGGTCGCGGTCTGTCGCCGCAGAAGCTGCACTTCCTGGTCGCCCTGCCGCGCATCGACACCTTCTCGGACCCCGAGAGCGTGGCGGCGGGCGTGCAGGACATGATCAACAAGGTGAGCGGCTCCTGGCGCGGGCGCCACGCGCCCTCCGTGCGGCTGCTGCCCGACCTGCTGCCGTACCAGGAGCTCATGACGGCGGTCGCCACGACCAACCCGAACCGGGGCCACCTGGTCCCGATCGGCGTCAACGAGGACGAGCTGGCCCCGGTCTACCTGGACTTCGACGCCGACCCGCACTTCATGGCGCTGGCCGACGGCGAGGCGGGCAAGACCAACATGCTGCGCACCATCGTGCGCGGCATCATGAACAGCTACACCTCGAACGAGGCGCTGATCATGCTGGTCGACTACCGCCGCACGATGCTCGGGTACATCGAGACCGACCACCTGCTGTCCTACGCGGTCTCGTCCACCCAGCTGGTCGACATGATCAAGGACGTGCAGGGCTCGATGAAGGGCCGCCTGCCCGGACCGGACGTCACGCAGGACCAGCTGCGCAACCGGTCCTGGTGGAAGGGCCCCGAGCTGTTCGTCATCGTCGACGACTACGACCTGGTGGCCCCGCAGGGCAGCCAGAACCCGCTGGCCCCGCTGGCGGAGTTCATCCCGCAGGCCAAGGACGTCGGCCTGCACGTGGTCGTGGTCCGCCGCATGGGTGGCGCGTCCAGGGCCATGTACGACCCGATCCTGGGCAAGCTCCGGGAGATCTCGGCGCCGATCATGGTGGGTTCCGGTTCGAAGGAGGAGGGTGCCATCGTCGGCAACCTCAAGGCCTCGCCGCAGCCCCCCGGCCGGGGCACGCTGGTGACCCGCAAGCTGGGGCAGCAGCGCGTGCAGTTCGCCTGGATCCAGCCGGAGTAAGGGCGCTCGACCGCCGAGGACCCCGCTCCCCCCACCGGGGGAGCGGGGTCCTCCGCGTTCCGGGCCGCGTTCCGGGAGCGGTCGCGGGCGGCCGGGCGCTCAGCGCGCCCCGACGGCCCGCTTCCCGGACGCGGCGCCCCTGGTGAGCCTGCGCAGCCCCACGTTCAGCGCCAGGCCCGACAGGCGCCCGTACGGCGTGCACGTGCTGTCCAGCAGCAGCGCGCCCTCGTACCGCTCCACGCCCCAGGGCTGGGCCACCACCGTCTCCCCGCCGTCCAGCGGGACCACCAGGAGCAGGTCGCCGAACCGGCGCGAGTCCACCTTCAGCTCGACCCGGCCCGCCGTGAAGTTCATCCGCAGGTGCTCGCTGACCCGCAACCCGGTCAGCTCCAGCACCAGCGAGGGCAGCCCCCACTCCGCGACGGTCGCCACCGTGCGCTCGCTCACGTGGGCGTGCACCGACCCGGCGCGCACCCGCCCGAATCGGGCGACGGCGCGGTCGGCGTCGTCCCGGATCGCGGTCGTGTCCGGCAGCGGCACGGCCAGCGGCCGGGCGATCAGGCGCGCCGGGCTCAGCTCGCGCGCGACCCTGCGCAGCGAGCTGTCCGCGTCCGAGCCGCGCTCGGGCAGCGAGCGCACCGTGGCCAGCTCGCGCAGCGCGCACGTCCAGTGGCCCGCGTAGCGCAGCGCGTGCTCACCGGTCAGCTGGTGGGGTGCGGATAACGCGGCTTCCGTCGTCATCTCGGGCTCCGTTCCGGGGTGGCGGGGGCGTTCGGGCGGGAAACCCGGCGCGCACCGCCGATATGATCCAGCCGAACACGCGAACACGTGGGTTGACCACCCCCTTCGGTTGTTCCGCCGGTTGTTCCCCTCAAGTCCTTCCGGTACCGGTTACAGGCTGCTGACCAGCGGTCACGTCTCCGTGAGCGCCGATCGGGAATCACCGGACCGGGTGTCCGAGAAGGATGCACTTCCCGGTGAGCGGATGCCAGGGGCCCCTTTCCCCGAACCGCTCCGGAAGGCGCTCCGGAAGTTCACCGGAACGCCCCGACCGGGGGACGGGCGAGTTCCACCGCGCCCCGCCCGTGAGAGTTCTCACCGGTCCGCGCGGGGTGGACCGGAGGTGTCCCGGCGGTTTCGGAGAGGTGTCCGGGCGGCCCTCCGCGACCGGCGCGGCGCGGAGCAGGGCCGCACCGGGCGGCAGCGCGTCGGGCCCATCCTGTATGCATGGTCCCGGCAGGCCCCGGTCGGACGCGGGGAGGTGCGGATGAGCCTGCGCGTCGCCGTCGACTTCGGCACGTCCAGCACCTGCGTGGCCGTCTCGGTGCGCGGCCGGGAACCGCAGGTCGTCGTGGTCGACGGCCAGCCGATCGTCCCGTCCGCCGTGTTCGCCGCCGCCGACGGCACCCTGTTCGTCGGCCAGGAGGCCGAGCGGCAGGCCGCCGTGGACCCCGCGCGCTACGAGCCGCACCCGAAGCGCCGCGTCGACGAGTCCGAGCTGCTCCTGGGCGCCACGGTGCTGCCGGTGGCCGACGCGGTGCGCGCCGTGCTGTCCCGCGCCGTCGACGAGGCGAGGCGCTTCGCGGGCGGCGCCCCGGTCGACCAGCTCGTGCTCACCCACCCCGCCGCGTGGGGCTCGGTGCGCACCGGCGTGCTGCTGCGGGCCGCGCGCGGACTGGGCCGCGAGGTCCGGCTGGTGCCGGAACCGGTCGCCGCCGCGGTGTTCCACTCCGCGTCGCACGCCGTGCCCGAGGGCGCCGCGCTGGCCGTGCTCGACCTGGGCGGCGGCACGGTCGACGCCAGCGTCGTGGTGCGCCGCGCCGGGTCGTTCCAGGTGCTGGCCACCGAGGGCGACCCCGGATTCGGCGGCGCGGACATCGACCAGGCGCTGCTGGAGCACATCGGCGGCACGCTCGCCGAGGCCGACCGCGCGGCGTGGGCGCAGCTCGTGGAGGGGCGGGAGCTGGCCGACCGGCGCAAGCGGCGGGTGCTCCGGCAGGACGTGCGCGGCGCCAAGGAGACCCTGTCCCGGCACTCCTACACCGACGTGCCGCTGCCGCCGCCGCTGCCCGACGCGCACGTGACCAGGCTCGACCTGGAGCGGCTGGTGGCCGAGCCGCTGGCGCGGGCCGCCGGGCTGGTGGCCTCCACCGCGCGCGCCGCCGGGCTGGAGCCGGGCGCGCTGGCGGCGGTGTTCCTGGTCGGCGGCACGAGCCGGGTGCCGCTGGTGGCGCGGCTGGTGCTGGAGCAGACCGGCGCGGTGCCGACCAGCATCGACCAGCCGGAGACCGTGGTGGCCAGGGGCGCGCTGCTCGCGTCCGCGCCCGGTCCGGCCGACAAGCCCCGCGCGTCCGGGACCGAGGGGGCGACCACCCGGATCACCCCGGCCGACGAGGCCGCCACCCGCAAGCTCGCCGCGGGCGAGATCCCCCGGACCGACGGGCCCACCCGCAAGATCACCCGGCGGATGACGGCGCCGCCGCTGTCCGGCCCGTTCGCCCCGCAGCCCCCGTCCGCGCAGATCCCGGCCGCGCAGCCCCCGGCGCAGCCCTCGCCCCAGCAGCTCCCGCACCCGCTGCCGCCGCCCCGGCTGACCCACTTCCCGACCACCCTCCCGCCGCAGCCCCGACCGCCCGCGCGCCGCAGCCGGGTGCCGCTGGTGGTCGGCGGGGTGCTCGCGCTGGTCCTCGTGGTCGGCGCGGCCACCGCCTACGCCCTCGCGGGCGGCTGGTGGTCCGGATCCGGCCCCGGTCCGAGCTCGTCCCCGCCGCCCGCCGCCGACGAGCGCGTCACGGCCCAGTACGACTACCGCTTCTCCCGGCCCGAGGGCTGGGAGCAGTCCGGCAGCGACGCGCAGGAGCGCAGGGTGCAGCTCAAGCCCGCGGGCTCGGCGGGCGACGGGGCGGTGCTGGTCGTGCAGGAGCGCAGGCTCAACTACGACGCGACCGCCGAACCCGGCCGCGCGGAGGCCGAGCTGCGCGCCCAGTACGAGGCGGGCGGGGGCAACCTGTCCGATTTCGACGCGCGGGCGTCGTTCGCGGACAAGGATGTGGTGCGCTTCCGCGAAGCGGGCCAGGGCGCCTCGACCGACTGGTACGTGGTGTTCCAGGGGCGCGTGCAGGTCAGCGTCGGCTGCCGGTACGCGGACCAGGACCGCGAGCGGGTGCGGTCCGCCTGCGAGCACGTGGTGCGGACCCTGTCCGTGACGAGCTGACGCTGGAGCAGAGGGCATGACCGGCATCCAGGACGCCTACGCCAGGTTCCGCTCGGACCTGGCCGCCGCCACCACCAGGGCGAGCAGGGCCTCGGGCGAGGGCGGCGCGCGCAACGCGGCCCTGCGCGCGGCCACCCGCGCGCTGGCCGACCGGGCGCGGGCGGGCGCGCCCGACCCGGCGTCGACCGGGACCTCGCCGGACGTCCGCAGGGTGGCGGGCGGCTGGCGCGAGAGCCGGGGGCTGCCCGTCGAGAATTTGCCCTCGGAAATTCCGGGATCCGCCGGGGAATCGCAAGCGCAAACGGGAGCGAATGCAAATCAGGTGCACGAGCAAACGCGACCGGCGTCACGTCCCGTGGCCGCCCGAGGGGCTCACCCGTCAGTGGGGCAGGGCGATGACGAGGACTTTTCGCAAGCGCGAATCATGAGCTGAGGCGCGGACCGCGTCACTCAGCGTTTACAAGCGCAACTACTTCCGGGGAATGCGCGACAGCGGGGAACCGGCCGTGGCAGTGTCTGCGTCGCAACACCGTGCCGGCCCGGCACAGGCTTGATCTCATTGACCTAGGGGGTCACACGCAATGGCTGGTTACTCCACCGGAACTCCCGAGCTCATCAACGCGGCTCGGGACATCACCAACACCAACGGCAACGTCCAGGGCATCCTGGGCCAGCTGCGGTCCACGGTGGACTCGCTCGCCCCCGCGTGGGTGGGTAACGCCGCCGACTCGTTCAACAAGCTGATCGAGCGCTTCAACGAGGACGCCCGCAAGCTGAACGAGGCGCTGCTCGCCATCGCGAACGAGATGGACAGCACGGCCGCGACCTACATCCAGCAGGAAGAGGAGCAGGCGCAGGAGATGTCCACGATCGCGAACCGCCTCGGCGGCGGTTTCTGATCGTTGGGAATTCATTCCCACGCTCTCTTCGCTCCACCTGCAATTCCTTTTCCGCTGTGTAGCTTCACTTCCTAGGGGAGATCATGAACGACCAGATCAAGGTTGACTTCGGGCAGCTGTCGGGCGCTGCCGGCGACATCTCGGGCCACGCCACCAAGGTGCAGACCGAGCTGGACGAGCTCAAGCAGCGCCTCGCCCCCGTCATCGCGCAGTGGGAGGGCTCGTCGTCCGAGACCTACCAGGAGGCCCAGCGCGCGTGGGACACCGCCGCGGCCGACCTGCAGCAGGTCCTCGCGTCCATCGGCACCGCCGTCGCCGCGGCCACCGAGGCCTACCAGTCCGCTGAGCAGCGGAACACCGGCCGCTGGGGCTGATCCCGCTCGCGGTCCGCTGCGACCGCGATCGCCAGCCGCGCCGCGGGCCCGGCGACCAAAACGGGGCCGGGGCGAGAGCCCGGGGGGGGCAGGCGGCCCCGCCCCGAACCCACGACC